>JAOTSW010000117.1 GCA_029864735.1 Chromatiales bacterium
GTTTGGCGAGGCCCTGGAAGGGGAGTGCCGATTCAAAGTGCCGCTGAAGGATGGTCAGAAGACCGGATATTTTTACGATCAGAGCAAGAATCGCGACAGCTTCCTGAAATACGTCAAGGGTGCCAGGGTGCTGGATGTATTCAGTTATCTCGGCGCCTGGGGTGTGCGGGCGGCCAAGGCCGGTGCTGCCAGTGTGACCTGCGTGGACTCCTCGGCCAGGGCCGGCGAGTGGATTCGCGACAATGCCGCCCTCAACGGTGTGGAATGTGAGGTGCTGGTCAAGGATGCGTTTGATGCCCTGCGTGACCTGGAAAATGCGGGTGAGCGTTTCGACGTGGTGGTGCTGGATCCGCCCGCGTTCATCAAGAAGCGCAAGGACCAGAAAGCCGGCACGACTGCCTATGAGCGAATTAACCAGATGGGTCTCAAGTTGCTCAAGCCCGGCGGCATCCTGGTCAGCTGTTCATGTTCCTTCCACTTTTCCCAGGACGAGCTGCGCAAGGCGGTGGTCAAGAGCCTGCGGCGCACCGACCAGCGGGGGCAGTTGCTCGAGGTTGGCGGGCAGGGACCAGACCATCCCGTGCACCCGGCGATTCCCGAAACTGCCTATTTGAAATCATTGGTGCTCAGGGTTTTACCTCGCTAGCGATGGTGGTCAGGAAGCGGGACCTGCGTGATAGACTGACACCAGTTCCGAAGGCTTAAGACATGTTTGTATATCCGGAAATAGACCCTGTATTCCTGGCCCTGGGGCCCCTGCAAATTCGCTGGTATGGATTGATGTACCTGGTGGGTATATCAGCGGGCTGGTTCCTGCTTCGCCGTCGCGCCGGCAAGTCCGGGTCCGGTTGGACTGCCCAGCAAATTGACGACCTGGTGTTTGTCTCGGTCATCGGCATTATCGTGGGCGGGCGACTGGGCTCCAAGCTGTTCTACGACCTGGATTCCTGGCTGGCGGACCCGATCAGTATTTTAATGATCTGGAAGGGCGGCATGTCATTCCACGGCGGCCTGCTGGGTGTGATCATCGCCATCTTCTGGTTCGGTCGCAAGAACGGGAAGGGGTTTTTCCAGGTTGCGGACATGGTTGCACCGGTGGTGCCCATCGGCCTGGGCGCCGGACGCATTGGCAACTTCATCAATGGTGAGCTGTGGGGCAAGGTGACTGATTCCCCGCTGGGTTTCCTGGTGGATGGACAGGTGCGGCATGCCTCCCAGTTGTACGAGTTTCTGCTGGAAGGGGTTGTGATGTTCGTGGTGCTGTACTGGCTCTCGGCCAAGCCACGGCCCACCATGTTGATCTCGGGATTGTTTTGTTTGTTATACGGATCCTTCCGTTTCGCGGTGGAATTTGTGCGACTGCCGGATGCCCACATCGGCTACCTGGCCTGGGACTGGCTGACCATGGGACAGGTCTTGTCGCTGCCATTGGTCATACTGGGAGCGGGCTTGATTATTGCAGCAAATCTGCGTGACGACTCCAAAGAGGTAAAGGCGTGAAGCAGTATCTTGATCTCATGCGTCATGTGCGTGAGCACGGCGCGAAAAAAGATGACCGTACCGGAACCGGGACCCTGAGTGTGTTTGGACACCAGATGCGCTTTGACCTGTCCCAGGGCTTTCCCATGGTCACTACCAAGAAACTGCACACCCGTTCCATCATTGTTGAATTGTTGTGGTTCCTGAACGGGGACACCAATATCAAGTATCTGAATGACAACGGTTGCTCGATCTGGGACGAGTGGGCCGACGAGAATGGCGACCTGGGACCCGTTTATGGTGCCCAGTGGCGCTTCTGGAAAGCCGCTGACGGGCGTCATATCGACCAGATCTCCAAGGTGCTGGAGCAGATTCGCACGACCCCGGATTCCCGGCGCATGATTGTTAGTGCATGGAACGTGGGCGAGCTGGAATACATGGCCCTTGAGCCGTGTCACGCGTTCTTCCAGTTCTTCGTGGCGGATGGCAAGCTCTCTTGCCAGCTGTATCAGCGTAGCTGCGACATTTTCCTGGGCGTGCCATTCAACATCGCCTCGTACGCCCTGCTTACCCACATGGTGGCCCAGCAGACTGACCTGGAGCCGGGTGAGTTCATTTGGACCGGGGGTGATTGCCATCTGTACTCCAATCACCTGGAACAGACCGATTTGCAGTTAAGTCGCGAGCCCTATCCGTTGCCGAAACTGAACATCAAGCGCAAGCCCAAGGACTTGTTCAGTTATCGTCCGGAGGATTTCGAGATCATCGGTTATGAGCACCATCAGCACATCAAGGCCCCGGTCGCGGTCTAGACCGCGATGGGTCCCCAAAGAGGTAGCAACGTGTTAGTCAGCCTGGTTGTCGCCATGTCGGAAAATCGTGTTATCGGCCGCGATAACACCATGCCCTGGCATCTTCCTGCAGACCTTGCTCATTTTAAGGCCCTGACTCTTGGCAAGCCCGTCATCATGGGACGCAAGACCTACCAGTCCATAGGCAGGCCCCTGCCAGGCCGGCAAAATATTGTGTTGACCCGTGACGCCACATTTCAGGCGCCGGGCTGCGACCTGTGCGCCAGCCTTGAGGAGGCCTATGAGCTGGCCGGGGATGTCCCGGAAGTCATGATTATCGGCGGGGCGGCGCTGTATGAAGCCGTGTTGGACACGGCTGACAGGATTTACCTCACTGAGATACATGCCGACATCCAGGGTGATACCTGGTTTCCTGAACTTGACCCTTCGGACTGGAAGGAATTCAGTCGCGAACCTCATGCTGCGGATGAGCGTAATAGCCTGGACCATTCCTTCGTTACGCTTGAGCGCGTAAACCGGTCATAGGAAACCGGGACGGTTCACGATTTTCCAATTTGTGTCTAGCTGGATACTGCCGCACAGGATGCGCTCCAGCGCTGCACCACACCTTCAGGTTCAAGCCGAACGCCCGTGAGGCTGCGTCCCCACACGCACCCGCTGTCCAGACCGATAACATCCGGCCTGATGAGCACGCCCAGTGCGGACCAATGACCAAATACGATGCGCAGTCCCTCGTGTGGGCGGGGAAGGTCGAACCAGGGTTTCAGGCCGGATTCGCCCGCTTCGGGTGGGCCTTTTTGCTCAAGATCCAGGCTGCCGTCCGGGTAGCAAAACCGCATTCTTGTGCAAGCGTTAATGGTGTATCGCCAACGGTCTGTCTTGCCCAGTTCGGCGCTCCACTGGTTGGGGCTATTTCCGTACATCTTTTTCAGTAGCCGGTCGATCTTGTCGCTGGTCAGGACTTTCTCAACCTTGCCGGCCTGCTTCAGCGCCTTCTTGATTGTCCATACCGGGGACAAGCCCGCATGTACCAGGGTGTAGCCCAGTTGCTCGTCATGGTGGATCAGGGGGCGTCGACGCAACCAGTCCATAAGCACATCGCAGTCTTTTGCCTTGAGTACCTTGCCCAGTTTCGCCCCGCCCTTGTCGGCTGAGCGTAGTCCCGCCGTCATGGCCAGCAGGTGCAGGTCGTGGTTGCCCAGCACCGTGATGGCCGAAGGACCCATGGCTGATACATACCGCAGGGTGCTCAGGGAATCGTGACCGCGATTGACCAGGTCCCCGGTTATCCAGAGAGTGTCGCAGTCATCGCGGAACTTCATCTTGCGTAACAGAGAGCGGAATTCCTGATAGCAGCCTTGAATGTCTCCGATCGCAAAAACTGCCATGGCCGGTCAGTGCACCAGTCCCGGCACTGCCAGGGAGAAGGGTTCGATGAGCGCGTCAAATTTCTCGCCATTGTCGGCAACCATCTGGTAGCTACCCTGCATGGATCCTACGGGTGTCTTGATGACCGTGCCGCTGGTATACCTGAATGAGTGGCCGGGTTTCAGGTGGGGTTGCGCACCGACCACGCCCTCTCCACGTACCTCCTGTATTTCGCCGTTGGCATCGGTGATCAGCCAGTGACGGGTAAGTAACTTGGCCGGAACCGTGCCGGTATTGGCGATGGTGATGGTATAGGCGAAAACGTAGCGATTTTCTGCCGGGTTGGACTGGCCCTGTATAAATTCGCTCTGGACGTCCACCTTGATGCTGTGCGCCGGCTCAACCACGGTCAAGGTAACCGTATTGCCAGCACGTCGCAGCCAGCGCTATGCAAGACCGTGTCTTCGGTCGAATTGAGCAGTATCGCCAGGCCGTGTCGTTCCCTGCTTCCCAGTACCACCAGGTCCGCCGAGCTTTCGGCCGCGATGCGCACAATCTCGGATTTGATGCTGCCGGCTTCCACGGAACGAGGTGCATCGGCAAGACCCATCCGGGCTGCGAGCTTATCCAGGTTGCGGGTCGCGTTGGCAACCAGGTCCCGTTCAATTTCCATGGCCGGCATCAGTGCCTCACCCATGGGCTCGATCGGAACATACTCGACTACGTGCAACAAGCGCATCTTGGCACCGAATTTCTCGGCCACTACACTGGCGCGCTGAATCACCCGCTCGCTATTTTCGCTAAGGTCAATTGCGACGAGAATCTGCTTATACATAGCGTTGATTTTCCTCTTTGCCTGCGTCGATTATAACTTAATCCGTCGCCTGATCGGGAATCAGAAGATTGGCCAGGTTCGCGAATTGTTCAGGTTCCAGAGTCTCCGGTCGTGCGGTGGGGTCCACGCCGGCGGAGGCGATCTGATCTGCATCCAGCAATTTCTTCAGGCTGTTGCGCAGGGTCTTGCGCCGCTGGGAAAACGCACTGACCACGAGTTGTGAAAACAGCTTCTGATCATTGATCTGAAATGGTGGCGTCTCATAGGGCACCAGGCGCACGAAACTGGACTCCACCCTGGGTGGAGGTGTGAATGCCTCGCGACCGATATCGAACAGGTGTTCCACTTTCGCAGAGGCCTGCAGCATCACCGACAAGCGACCAAAGGTCTTGCTGCCGGGACCGGCGGCCATGCGCGCAACCACTTCCTTCTGGAGCATGAAGTGCATGTCTTTCACGCACTCTTTCTGCTCCAGGAAATGGAACAGCAGGGGCGTTGAAATGTTATAGGGAAGATTGCCGATCAAGCGCAGTTTGCCACCGTCTCCCGCGACTTCCCTGAAGTCGAAGCGCAGGGCATCTGCCTGGAAAATTGTCAGCTCGCCCACCTCTTTCGCAGCCCTGGCCAGGTGGGGAATAACGTCCCGGTCCAGTTCCACCGCCATGAGCTTGCCGATCTTCTTCAGCAATGGAAGGCTGATTGCGCCCAGGCCGGGTCCGATTTCCAGCAGCCGTTCCCCCGGCTTTGGGTCGATAGCCTTGATGATCTTCTCGATCACCTGGTGATCATGCAGGAAGTGCTGACCGAAGCGTTTTCTGGGTTGATGCATTTAGGGAATCCCTGGGCAGCGCCTTTGCTCTTGTCGAAAAATCGGTGACAGCTTATCGGGTTGGAATAAGCTGTCTGTGCCTGGTGGAGCCGCGGATCAGCCAGGTGGTCAATGATATCACCCCGGTCAGGGCTCTGGATGTTGATCAAGGACGGGGAGGGGAAACCGGCTTGGGAGAATTCGCCGGAACTCAGCGTCTGGAATGGTTGACCAGTTCTATGGCGAGCCGCACGGCCGCTTCCAGGCTGGTGGCGCTGGCCCTGCCGGTTCCTGCCAGGTCCAGGGCGGTTCCGTGATCTACCGAGGTGCGGATTATAGGCAAACCCAGGGTGACGTTAACGGCCTCGCCGAATCCTGCATGCTTTATCACCGGCAGGCCCTGGTCGTGATACATGGCCAGCACCGCATCGGCGCGGGCCAGTTGCGCGGGTGTGAACGCGGTGTCCGCCGGTACCGGACCGATAACTGATGCCCCCCGCGCGCGGAGTTTTTCCAGCACCGGGATGATGGTGGTTTCTTCCTCTTTGCCCAGGTGACCCGATTCACCGGCGTGAGGGTTAAGGCCGCAAACCATGACTCGTGGATTGGCGATTCCGAAACGATGCTCCAGGTCGGCCAGCAAGACCACCAGGACTCGTTCTAGCAAGGGGCCGGTAATAGCGTCGGCCACCTCGCGAAGGGGCAGGTGAGTGGTTGCCAGTGCGACTTTTAGCTTGCCGCTGCTCAGGAGCATAACCGGCGTGGCGGCGCCGGTGCGCTCCGCCAGGTATTCGGTATGACCGGTGAAGGGAATTCCCGCGTCGTTGATGACGCTTTTTTGCAATGGCGCCGTTACGATGGCGTCGGCCTTTCCCGAGGAGCAGGCGTCGCTGGCCATGTCCAGCAGTTGCAATGTATGTGCTGCATTGGCGGTATTGAGTTTGCCGGCGATGACCGGCATTCCAAGCGGGCAGTGCAGTACCTGTATGGTGCCGGGCTCATGGTCGGCGATACTGTCCGGGTCGCATTCCTTGAGCGTGACCTTGATTCCCAGTAGCTGGGTACGTTGCCGGAGCAAGTCCATGTTACCGGCCACGGCAAGGCGCGCGGGCCAGGAGTGATCAGCAAGCTGCAGGCAAAGATCCGGACCGATTCCCGCAGGTTCTCCTGCGGTGAGTATCAGTCCCGGAAGCCTCATCACGGCTAACTCCCCGTGTGCCGGCCCTAGAGCCGGACCTCCACGAATGCCTCGTCTCTCAGGCGCCGCATCCAGACTTCAGTTTGTTCGACTACCTTGCGCTGACGCAGCGCCTGGTAGGCCTGGTTGCGGCGATTATCGGCGGTACTGTCGTACTGGCGTTTTCCGAGCAGTTGCAAAATGTGCCACCCGAACTGGGTCTTGAATGGCTGGCTGATTTCATTCTCTTCCAGCGTGTCGGCAACATCTTCAAAGTCCTTGACGAACCGCCCGCGAGTGGCCCAGCCCAGGTCTCCGCCCTCGGAGGCGGATCCGGGGTCATCGGAAATCGCCTTTGCCACGGCGCCGAAATCCTCGCCGTTATCGACAATCCGCGCGCGAATATCTTCCAGTTTCTTGCGGGCAGATTCACTGTCCAGGATTTCGTTGGTTTGAATAAGGATGTGTCGGGTATGAATCTGGTCCACCATCACCGGGTCCACGCCGCGCAGCCCCATCAGCTTGAGGATGTGGTAACCGCTGCCGCTGCGTACCGGTTCAGATACCTGACCCTTGCCCATGGTGGGGATGATGTCGGCAAACAGGGTGGGAACCTCACCGGATTTGAGCCAGCCAAGATAACCGCCTTCCAGCGCATCCCGGGATTCGGAGGTGGCAACGGCGGTCTGGCCGAAATCTGCGCCCTGTAGCAACTTGCGATATATATCCTGGGCCTTGGTCTCCGCGGCCTGGATCTGTTCGGGTGTGGCGTTGCCGGGGAGGCCGATCAGGATATGGGCCAACTCATACTCGGCATTGGCATCCAGCCGCTCACTCTGCTTTGCCAGGTATTGATCCAGTTCCCTGGGGGTGACATTCACCCGGGACTCCACATCGCGCTGTCGCAGCTGACCCATTATCATTTCCCGGCGCATTTCCTCTCGGTAGGTGCCGTAGTCAATGCCCTCGGCAGCCAGGACATCAGGCAGCTCATTGAACGGGATGTTGTGGCGGCTGGCAACGTTGGCCAGGGCGCCATTTATCTGCTCATCAGACACCCGGATATCAAGGTCCGCGGCCCGCTGCATTTGTATCTCGGCCAGGATCAAGCGTTCCAATACCTGCTGGCGAAGAATGCTGTCCGGGGGCAACTCGACTCCCTGTTCAATCAGTCGCTGGGAGATGAGCGTCATCTGCGAGTCCAGTTCGCTTTGCAGCACCACGCCCTCGTCGACCTGTGCGACCACGCGATCCAGGAGCTCTCCCGAGGTACTGATCTCACGGGTTTGCGCGTGAGCCGGTGCAGGGCTCAGCAATGAGGTTGCAGTCAGTAGTAATGCAAACAGCGGGTATCGGATTTTCATAATGTCCAAATCAATTTCCTATTCGTATCCAAGTATGCCCATGGCCAGGACCTTTTCAACC
>JAOTSW010000283.1 GCA_029864735.1 Chromatiales bacterium
AAATTCGTTTGCACAAGTACCCCAACGGTGTAGCCACCCAGAGACTTGGGCAGGACACGTGAACTAGTGCCTATACCTCCTTTCCAACTGAAAGCCTGGGTGCCCGTACCGGCGCCAACACTGCCTTCTTCAACCGGCCCGTCACTAGCAGAAGCCAGGGCTGCAAATACCTGTTCACGCTGGATAGGATCGGCCCACATGTTGTTCACACGCGAGTCATTCGTCTCGCCCACGATGGGATTGACGGTATGCTCTCCCATGCCGTCCTGGGTATACATCCACTCTTTCAGCGCATTGGCGGCGCTCCAAACACATAAAGTGCAGGTAAGCAGGATAGGCGTTTCAATCTCGCCGAACTCACGCACCTGGGTCTCGCCAATAAGCTTGCCGTATCCATTACCTACGTGGATCCATGCGGGAACCGGATGGGTATACAGGTTGCCGGGACCGGGAATGACAGCGGTCACCCCGGTGCGTATATCGTCTCCCTCGATACGCGTTGCATGACCCACCCTGACATTAGACACGTCGGTAATTGCATTGAGCGGGCCCGTCGGGAAAGTACCGATCACCAGTCCAATATCCCGCGCCCGGGGTCGCGAACCTGAATCCTCTCCTGCCGCACTCAGCACGGGAATCAGTGCAACAAGCAAGACCAGAAAACGCGCTTTGAGGGCTGACATCAGCCTGTACTCCCTTATCTTGTGAATTGTGCTGTCAGTATACGGCGTTCCCGCAGCGATGTTCCCACAGCTCGGCCGGGGCAGGCACGAGCGCAGGAAAATGCTGCAGTTGCAGCAAAAAACACCGATCACCAAATCCAAATTCCTATTGCCAACTCGATTATTTTTCTCCAATCTGTTTGTTTCCAGTCTCCGTAACTGGATAAGGGAAAAAATAATATGACCGCAGAAGCGGAGCTCGATCGAGAAATACAAATTGCCCACGAAATCCAGATGAGCACCTTGCCGGGTTTCATGCCAAGTGTGCCCGGCTATGATTTTGCCGGTCGCTTCTGGCCCACCGATCGAACCGGTGGTGACACCTTTGATGTAGTGTCCATCGACCCGGAGCATATTTTTGTGCTGTTGGGGGACGCCACCGGCCACGGTATAGGCCCCGCGCTGAGCGCCTTGCAGGTTCAGTCCATGTTCCGGGTGGCCTTGCGTCTTGGGGCCGACCTGGACGATGCATTCAAGCATGTAAACGACCAGATGGTCGAAGACCTGCCGGAGGGGCGCTTTGTCACGGCGGTGTTCGGCTTGCTCAATACGCCGGAGAATATGTTCCGGTTCCACTCTGCCGGCCAGGGACCGATTCTTCATTACCAGCATGCGACCGATGAATGCGAATGGTTCGAGCCGACGCATTTTCCGATGGGCTTTCTCGAGCTAGAAGAACTCCAGGAGTCTCAATACCTACACATGGCACCGGGGGATATCCTGGCACTGATTACCGATGGTATTTACGAATACGAAAACAAGCTAAAAGAGCAATTCGGCATGGCCAGGGTAGGAGAACTGGTTCGCGCCAACAAGAACCTGCCCATGACCGAACTGATGGAACTGTTGAAGGTGGAGGCCCAGGCCTTTGGCGGTGATGCCCCTCAACTCGATGACATTACGGTGGTGCTTATCCAACGATTACCGGAGACCGGCTAGGAAAACCTCATGCATCAGAAATTTGATCGCTGCTTTGATTCCCTGTCGGCAATACTTGCCTGTACGGATGAGTTTTTTCAAACCCGACCCATTGATCCGTCCGCGCGTTACACCGTCGACCTGGCCATCGACGAATTGTTCAGCAACATGGTCAAGTACAATGCTCACAGCCCGTCGCCTATCGGACTAAGCCTGGCGCTTTCGGAGCAAATTATCACGGTGACCCTGAGTGACTACCAGTCCGAGCCATTCGATATCACCCAGCGCAGACCGGTAGACGTCACCCTGTCAGTCCAGGACAGGCCTATAGGGGGACTGGGTATTCACCTGGTCAAGGAAATGGTCGACTCGTTGGACTATGATTACAGTGATGGCTGCAGCACCATCACGTTTACAAAAATTACGGGGAAAAGTGATGCTTGAAATTGAAGCCGGCGATGACGGTCGTGTTATCCTGAAAGGCAGGCTTGATACAGCCCAATGTGCGAAAGCCCAGTCCTTCCTGGACTCGCAGGAAAATCCAGGCGTGCTGGACTTCGCCAACCTGGACTATATTTCCAGTGCCGGCCTGGGGGTGCTCTTAATCGTGCAGAAACGCGCCATGAAGGCCGGCGGTGGTTTGACAATCATAAATGTAAACAACCACATACACGATATTTTCCGTTTTTCCGGCTTCGACATGATCTTCAAGATCGAGCGCGCCGATACCTGAATCCCCCCCCGGCGGATTTTTTTTTCACAAATCTACCAACTTTTTCAACCCACGCCTGTACTTATTAGGTAACAAGCATGAAAGACGACCAAAGCAGGCAATTGGTTTCGGCTTGCAAACAAGGGGAT
>JAOTSW010000118.1 GCA_029864735.1 Chromatiales bacterium
GCTGGGACTGCGCATACCCATCCTGGGAATCTGCCTGGGCGCCCAGTTACTGGCCCGGGCCCTGGGGGCTCGGGTGAAACGCAGCTCTCAACCGGAAATTGGCTGGCACGATATCAGCCTGGACCCCAATGCAGCTGATGATCCCCTGCTGGGCAAGTTCGGACAGCGCGAGAAGATATTCCAGTGGCACAGCGACACCTTCGAATTGCCCAGGGAAGCGGTCCACCTTGCCAGCAGCGACGTCTGTGCCCACCAGGCCTTCCGCTACGGCGACAATGCCTACGGCTTGCAGTTTCACCTGGAAGTGGACAGTGACCTGATTGGACGGTGGCTGAAAGTCCCGGCACACCAGCGGGAGATTGAGGCCATGGGCGGCCAGGTCGACCCGGAACAAATCGTAAGCGAGACCCGGGAACAGATCGCCTCAAACCATCACTTGGCCGAGGCGACGTTTGCTGAATTCATCAAGCTGTTCAGCCACCACGGAAGGCGGCGATTACTCAGGTCCCGCTGAGACTTACTCGCTGCCGGCAGCCTTGAAGGCGCGGATTTCACTATTGAGCTTGTTAGCGACTTCCTCTTCCGAGGTGACCGAGGCATTGAAACGCAGGTCATGGAACTGCAGCGCCTCAAGTGGCTTTGGATCATCGATGGCAGCCAGTTCGTCATCCAGGCAGCTGCGAAATGCGGCCATCTCGGCCTGGTAAGCCTTTACCTTTGAGATAGCGGCGATCATGGCCTCTTTCGAGGCCTTGCTACCGTCAGGAATATCTATTTCTGAGCTGGGGAACACGCATTCAGCGTGCAGTGCGCCGGCAGACAGCATGAGCAATGTAGCGGCGGCAGCAGAAATCAGTCGTTTCATGAATCTCGTCCATCAATTAAATTAAATCGTTCACAGATGGTAGCGGATTGAATTCGAGCTGGGTAGACCCGCAGCACGCACTTTTTCGGACCCCCGGTTGCCATGACTAGCGATAGGTAATCAAATCCAGTCGCTTGCCTGTTTCCAGGTGCGCAACGCTATTGAACGTCTCCATGGATGCGCGCTCGCCGTCCCAGAGGATTCGGGTCAGGGAACTGTTTCGTATAACCCAGGCCAGGCGCAGGGCCTCATGCCTGGCCGTACCCAGGACCGATTGCAGGGCCACGCTTATCGCACCTGCCGAAGTACTCACCAGTACCCGCCGGCCCTGGCCTGCAGCCTCCTGCAAAGCGGCCATCCCGTGCTCCACCCGGCGACAGAAATCCTCCCAGCTTTCCAGGTCAGGCCCCTGCAACTTCCCGGAGATCCAGTCTGCGGTAGCAGCATCAAAAACCTTTTGGAAATACGGGCGATCTTCCCGCAGGCGTGGGATATCCACCGAGGCGTCACCGCCTGCAATCATGCCTTCCAGGTACTCGCGCAAGACCGGCAGGTGATCGAATTCGTTGAAATGATCCATGATCTGAAAGCCCTCGGGGTTGGGGTGGCCCATCCCCTCCAGCAACAAGCGCGCAGTGTCCCGCTGACGGCGCATGGCGCCGCTGAAGATCGCATCAAACTCCATACCCAGTTCGGCAAGGTGCTCGCCAAGCAGCCTGGCCTGGGTCTCCCCGGCCTCGGACAATCGATCGTAGTCCTCGGCGCCAAAAGAGGCCTGGCCATGCCGTAAAAGATAAATTTCACTCACCACGTCACTCTCCTGCCACAAATTCTAAACACTCCGAAGGCAACCGGGTACACTGTCGCGAAAGATTCAAATCGGGAGTTTATATGGCCACTGTTGCATTTATTGGTCTCGGAGTCATGGGCGCGCCGATGGCAGGACACCTGCAGGCGGCGGGTCACGAGACCCGGGTATACAACCGCACCGCCGCCACGGCCGCGGAATGGGTTTCCCGATACAAGGGCAGCAGTTTTGCGACCCCCGCCGAGGCGGCCCGGGGCGCTGAATTCGTATTTGTGTGCGTTGGCAATGACGATGACGTAAGACAGGTTGTACTGGGTCCGGACGCAGCGCTGGCCGGCATGAGCCAGGGCAGCATCCTGGTGGACCATACCACCACCTCGGCGGAAGTTGCCCGCGAGATTTACGCCCTGGCGGCCAAGGCAGGCATAGGGTTTATCGACGCCCCGGTTTCCGGTGGCCAGGCGGGTGCCGAGAACGGCGCATTGACGGTAATGTGCGGCGGCGACCAGGAGATCTTCAACCGGGCCAGCCCCATCATCGACTGCTTTGCCAGGGCCTGTATCCTGCTGGGTGAGTCGGGATCCGGACAGTTGACCAAGATGGTCAACCAGCTGTGCATCGCCGGCCTGGTCCAGGGACTTGCCGAGGGAATGAACTTCGGACAAAAAGCCGGCCTGGATATGGATCGGGTTATTGACGTGATTTCCAAGGGGGCCGCCCAGTCGTGGCAAATGGACAATCGCGCCAGGACCATGTGTGAGGGCAAGTTTGATTTTGGATTCGCCGTGGACTGGATGCGCAAGGACCTTGGTATCGCCCTGGACGAGGCGAATCGCAACGGCGCACGCCTTCCGGTGGCCGCGCTGGTGGACCAGTTCTATGCCCAGGTCCAGGCCCGTGGTGGTCGCCGCTGGGACACCTCCAGCCTGGTGCATTTGCTGGCCAACGATTGATTCGACATCACCGCCGGTGCCCGGTGCCTGCCGCCGGCAGTTCGAGATGCGGTTCATCAGCGTGCCGTGGTGCCGCCATCCACGGGAATCTCGGCACCGGTGATGAAACTGGACTGGTCGGAGGCCAGGAACAAAATCACGCTGGACACTTCCCTGGGCTGGCCCAGGCGATTCATGGGACTGACTTTTTCCAGGCGCTTGCGCATCAACACAGGGTCCGAACCCAGGCCGATCAGCCCCTGCACCATGGGCGTATCCGTGTAGGACGGGTGCAGGGAATTGCAGCGAATGTTGTCGCCTTTCTCGGCGCACTCCACCGCCACCGACTTTGTAAGCATGCGCACCGCACCCTTGGCTGAACAGTAGGCCGCGAGTTTTCCCACACCCCGCAAGCCGGCGGTGGAGGACAGGTTGATAATCGAACCACTGCCTGATTTTCGCATGGCGGGAATCGCCGCCTTGCAGCCCAGGAACACCCCTTCTACATTGACCGCATGAATATTGCGGAACTGGTCCAGGGTCGTATCCTCTACCCCTGCAAACAAGGCGATGCCGGCAGCGTTCACCAGCACGTGCAGTCCGCCGAAGCGCTGGACCGCCTCATCCACGATTTGCTGCCAGCGCGATTCGTCGCGCACATCCTGCTGCATGAACACGGCGTTTTCGCCAAGCTTTCGGGCCGCTTCCTCGCCCTGCTCCACTTGCACGTCGGTCATGACCACCCGGGCGCCGCTTTCGACAAAAGCCGCTGCACAGTCCAGGCCAAGACCGGATGCGGCACCGGTGACCAGGACGACTTTGCCGGAAAAATCATACATAGCGGGTGATACTCCGTGAATTTTTTCCGCTTACACCAGGTAGCCGCCATCGGCGGTAATACAGGCGCCCGTGGCATACGAGGATGCATCCGACACCAGGAACAACACCGAGCCTGCCATCTCTTCAGGCTCCGCCATGCGACCCAGGGGTACGAACTTCAGGTAGTAATCTCGGGCCTGCTCATTCTCGGTCAGCGCCGAGGCGAACCTGGTGCGTGTTAACCCAGGAACCAGGGCATTTACACGAATATTGAATTCGCCACATTCCTTGGCAAACGCCTTGGTCATGTTGATGACGGCGGCCTTGGTGATGGAATAGATTCCCTGCAAGGGACCGGGACGCACGCCGTTCACAGAAGCCACATTTACGATGGCCCCACCGCCTTGGGTGCGCATGCGCTTGCCCGCTTCGATGGTCATGAAAAAGTAACCACGAATATTCACATCCACAGTCTTGTTATAGGCCGCCAGGTCTGTGTCCAGGATATGCCCGTAAAAAGGGTTGGTCGCGGCATTGTTTACCAGGATATCCAGGCGCCCGAATTTTTCATCTATCGCCGCATACAATTGCCCGATCTGATCCATATCGCCAATGTGGCATGCCATGGCCACAGCATCGCCGCCCTGATCGCGAATGTCTGCGGCAACCAGTTCGCAGGCATCCAGCTTGCGACTGGACACGATAACCCGGGCGCCATGCTTTGCCAGCAGTCGGGCCGAGGCCTCGCCTATGCCTCTGCTCGCGCCGGTTACCAGGGCAACTTTGCCACTCAGATCAAACATGTCTGCTGCCATTAAATTCTCCTGTGTCAGATACCGGGTCGCGTGATCAGAGGCTGGACCCGTCAATCAATTCCTTGCACATGCGTTCCAGTCCGTGCACCCAATGTATGCAATCGGCAAAGCGCTGGTCCGCGGTTTGCCCGTGGTAATAGCGGTAATAAATCTGCTGGGCAATCACCGCGAGACGAAACAGTCCGAAACAAAAATAGAAATCCATGTGCTCCATGGAATAGCCGGTGCGCTCACTGTAGCGCTGGACAATTTCCTCGCGGGTAGGTGCGCCCTGTGCATCGGTGGGCATCAACCTGCCGGCCCTGAGGAAATCCGGATCGTCCTTTTCAACCCAGTACCCCAGGGTACTTCCCAGGTCCATCAGGGGATCGCCCAGGGTGGCCATCTCCCAATCCAGCACGCCGATCAGGCGCATCGGATCCTGGCTGTCCCAGATCACGTTATCCAGTTTGAAATCATTGTGAATGACACCAACATGACCCGAATCGCCAGGCATTTTTTCCAGCAACCAGCTCATGGTGGATTCAAAGTCCGGCGCATCCTCGGTGCGGGCTGCGCGATAGCGTTTGCTCCAGCCCTTCACCTGGCGTTCAACGTATCCCTCTGGCCTGCCCAGCTCATCCAGCCCGGCCGCCTTGTAATCCACCTTGTGCAGTTGAGCCATCACATCAATGAGATTAAAAAACTGCTGGCGAACCTGCTCCGGGGTCATCTTCAGTTCAGGCGGATAATCCTTGCGAACGATCATCCCCTCGATGCAACTCATCAAGTAAAATTCGCTACCAAGAACGCTCTCGTCCTGGCAGTAAACCAGGGGCTCCGGGCAATACGGGAAAAAGGGCCTGAGTCCGGACAAGACCTTGAATTCCCTGCCCATGTCGTGGGCAGACTTTGCCTTGGTGCCGAAGGGCGGGCGGCGCAAGACCAGCTTCCGGTCGCCCACCTTCAGCAGGTAGGTCAGGTTGGAATAACCCGATGGAAATTGCTGGGCTTCCAGGGCTCCGCTGTATTCCGGCAGCCTCTGGGCCAGAAACTTCTCCAGCGCCGGCAAATCCAGTTCTTCCCCACTGCGAATCGAGGTCGCGCTATCAACCAGGCCCATGCCTAATCCCTGTATTTCGCCAGCTCTCTCCTGGCCACCAGCATACGATGCACTTCATCGGGGCCATCGGCAAGGCGAAGGGTTCGCTGGTTGGCGTACATTTCCGCCAGGGGCACGTCCTGGCAAACACCGGCGCCACCATGCATCTGTATGGCCCGGTCAATCACCCTCAAGGCAATGTTTGGCGCCACCACCTTGATCTGGCTGATTTCGCTGGCCGCCGCCTTGTTGCCCACGTTGTCCATCAGCCAGGCGGCCTTGAGCACCAACAGGCGAGCCTGTTCGATTTCAATGCGGGATTCCGCCACCACATCGAAATTGCCACCCAGCTTGATCAGCGGCTTGCCAAAGGCGGTACGCTGCATGCCACGACGGCACATCAATTCCAGGGCCCTTTCGGCGGTGCCAATAGAGCGCATGCAATGGTGAATTCGGCCAGGACCCAAGCGACCCTGGGCGATCTCAAAACCACGTCCTTCGCCCAGGATGACATTGCCGTATGGCACTCGAACATTGTCGAACACGATTTCACAATGACCGTGGGGCGCATGGTCATAGCCGAAGACGGTCAGGGGACGAACCACGGTCACACCCGGCGCATCCATAGGCACCAGGATCTGGGAATGCTGCTCATGACGACCCGCTTCCGGGTTGGTCAGGCACATGAAAATAGCAATCTTGCAACGGGGGTCGCCGGCACCTGAAATCCACCACTTGCGACCGGTAAGCACCCATTCGTCGCCTTCCCTGACCGCCGTCGCCTCCATATTGGTGGCGTCCGAGGAGGCGACGCCCGGCTCTGTCATGGCGAAGCATGAACGAATCTCGGCACTCAACAGGGGCTTGAGCCACTGCTCTTTTTGTTCTGCATTGCCGTAACGGGCAATCACTTCCATGTTGCCGGTATCCGGGGCGCCACAATTGAACACCTCCGGCGCCCACTCGTTGCAGCCCATGACCTCGGCAAGCGGGGCATATTCCAGGTTACTCAGACCGGCCCCATATTCGGGCTCGGGCAGGAACAGGTTCCACAGCCCCTGCTCCCGGGCCAGGGCCTGCAATTCGGCCACCACCGGCACCGCGGCCCAGCGATCGCCCTCGTTCACCTGGCGGGAAAAGACGGCTTCGTTGGGATAGATGTGCTCATCCCTGAAGGCAATCAGTTTATCCAGCAACTCCTGGGTCTTGGGGCTATATGAAAAATCCACGCTGCACCTCCGCAATAGACATTGGCTGAAAACACTGCCAGCCGGACTGATGCTCAGGTTAGGGCCATCGTTACGATTATTCCAATTTATCTTAGTTATCTATTACTATCATTCTTAGTGATAGTAATAGGGATCCTTCGAAATGAACCCGAAAGCCATAGACCTGAACCTTTACCGGGTGTTCGATGCCATCTACACGGAGCACAGCCTGACCAGGGCGGGGGAAATCCTTCACGTCACCCAGCCGGCGGTGAGTAATGCCCTGGCCCGCCTGCGCCAGGAGTTTAACGATCCGCTTTTCGTGCGTAGCGGCGCCGGCATGCAGCCCACGCCCCTGGCCGAATCCATGGCGGCGGAGGTGCGCCGGGCATTGAAGTTGCTGGATAACACCCGGGTGGCGGCCGTTGAGTTCGATCCAGCCACCTCGACGCGGCGATTCCGCCTGCGACTCTCGGATTTGCTCGAAGCCATCCTTGTCCCACCCCTGCTGAAACGACTGCAGGATGTCGCCCCTGCCGTCTCACTGGAAACCTTCCAGGGATCAAGACGAGATCTCGTAAGGGACCTGGCGTCCGGGGAGGCAGACCTGGGCATGGACGCCTTGCTGCATTCCGACCCGCAACTTCGGCATTCACTACTGTGCCGGGACAGCTATGCCTGCATGGTGAGACCGGGCCACCCTATCGTGGGCAAACCCCTTGGAATGGAGGATTACCTGGCCCTGCAACACGTGATGCCCTCCAGTCGCCGGCGGGGCATCGGGCACGTGGACCTGGCGCTGCGTCGGCAAGGACTGCAACGAACCATCTTGCTCAGGAGCCAGCACTACTTGCTGACCCCCCACGTGGTGCGCAGCACAGACCTGGCCCTTAGCGCACCGGTCTCCCTGGCGGCCCTGCATGGCCTGCATAGCATGGAATTGCCTTTTGAAGTGCCGCCCCTGGAGATCAGGATGTTCTGGCACAAGCGGGCGGACTCGGATCCGGCCCTGGCCTGGATGCGCTCACAACTGGAATCGGTCAGCGCCGATGCCTCCCTGGATCAGTCCTTGTCGGAAGGCAGAATCTCGTAGAGCCAGCGACTCCTGGGTTTTCCCTCGCCACAACTGGCTTGGAATTCGAATGCCTTGGAAACAGGCTGGAGAAAAACCTCGTGACGGCTGCTGTCGCGGCTATCCAGAAACACCCTGCGCTCCACGCCATCCCGGCTGTCCTGCTCCTGCAACAGGTAGCGGCCCGACTGAGCCTGGCCGCTGCGTTCACGCAAGGCGATATCAGCCCATTGGGACACACTG
>JAOTSW010000284.1 GCA_029864735.1 Chromatiales bacterium
AAAGGCCTGTTCCGAATAGAGTCGGACCCGGCCCGTGGTAGCTGGCAGCTTAGTGGCCCGTTCATCGCCGGCAATGAGATCATGCACATCGCGCGGTTACCTGGCCGCCCGGCCCAATTGCTGGCCTCGACCAACCATCCGATATGGGGCGCTCACATTTATGCCAGTGATGACGATGGGCATACCTGGCAATCACTGGAGAACACGCCGCACCACCAGCCCGGCAGTTTTTCTCCGAGCCTGAAGGCTATATGGTTCCTTGCCACCATGCCCCATGGCCAGGGAGTCTATGCCGGCATCGATCCGGCAGGACTGTTCTACAGTCCCGACGCCGGCGATACCTGGGAGCCCGTGGGCGGTTTGAACAACCATCCCACCCGCAATCGCTGGGAACCGGCCCGGGGTGGATTCTCGGTGCATTCGATTCGAATAGATCCGGGCGATACCCGGCGCATGGTGGCCGCGGTGTCCGCCGGCGGCGTGTTCCGTACCGAGGACGGCGGCCACAGCTGGGAACCGGCCAACCGAGGTGTGCGTGCCGGGAATTTGCCGGGAGAGTTTCCGGAGCTGGGGCACAATGTACACCGCGTGGTCCAGGCGCCCAGCGAGCCTTCGCGGCTTTACAGGCAGTGTTACAGCGGCCTGTACCGCAGCGATGATTTCGGCCTGAACTGGCGCGAGATCACCGCCGGCCTTCCCAGTGATTTCGGTTATGCGCTGGCCGTGTCGCCATCCTGTGCGGACACCCTGTTTCAGGTGCCCGAGTCCGGCTCCCATATGCGAGCCGCGGTAGACGGCAAGCTGAGGGTATACCGCAGTCGTGACGGTGGCGGCAGCTGGGAGTCGGCCAGTCGCGGACTGCCCCGGGAGCACGCCTACGTGAGTGTGCTCAGGCAGGCCATGTGCACCGACAGTCGCCCTGACTGTGGCGTATATTTCGGCACAACCAGCGGTCATGTTTTTGGCAGCGCCGATGGGGCTCAGAACTGGCAGCTGTTGGCCGGTTACTTGCCCAGGGTGCTTTGCGTGAAAGCCCTGGATTTGAATCAGCCTGGCGGTGGCTCGTGAGCGCTTTGCTTGATGCGTTCAATGCCCGGGAGGGCATTATTTGTGCGGTGGGGGCCGGGGGCAAGAAGAGCACCCTGTACCGGCTGGCCCGGGAGCACCCGGGCAGGGTCGGGGTTACCGCCACCTCCTACACCACATTTTTCCCGGCCGAACTGAATGCCCTGGAAATCGTGTCCGAGATTCCTGAGCTTGAACAGCGGGTGCTGGCCAGTGAGGGCACGGGTTGTGTCGCCTATGCGCGCACCGGAGACAAACCCGCCCGCTTGCGTGGTCTGCCAACCTCCCTGGTCAGGAAACTGCATGAGATGGGCGGTTTTGACGCCACATTTGTGAAAGCCGACGGTGCGCGGATGCGCTGGGTGAAATCCCCCAGGGAGGACGAGCCGGTGATTCCCGAAGGCGCCACCACGGTGTTGATGCTGGCTTCTGCCCGGGCCCTGGGCGAGCCCCTGGATGAGCGCATCGCCCTGCGCCTTGAGCATATACATGCCCTGTGCGGAACCCGGCCCGGAGATAAATTTTCTCCGGACCACATGGCAACCCTGTTCAGTGATGAGCGTGGGCTGCTAAAGGGCAGCGAGGGATGCACCGTGATCCCGGTTATCAATATGGTGGATGATGAGGTCAAGGAATCCATGGCCCGGGAAGCCGCCCGCCTGGCCCTTGGGCGTAGCGCCCGTTTTGACAGGGTCATATTGGCCTGCATGAAGCGCGATGCGGATCCCCTGGTAGAGGTGATCTGGCGATGAACGGATCGGCCGACAAGGTGACGGTGCATCTCCCACTGGCCCTGAGAGAGTTTGTGGGCGGCCAGGTGACGATCACGGTAGCCGGAGACACCCTCAGGCAGGTGCTGTTTGAACTGGCTCGAGAGTATCCCCTGGCAGGCGCTCGTATACTCGGGCCCGAGGGAGATCTGCGGCGTCACGTAAATGTGTTTATTGGTGAGGTAAACGTGCGTGACAGGCAGGGACTGGATTCCCTGATAGAAAAGGGCGACGAGATTTATGTCATTCCGGCGGTAGCCGGGGGCTAGGAGCCGGCTGGCTGCTCCAGCAAGGTGTCCAGCACCGACTTGGTGTCGGGTCTCAGGCCGGTCCAGATGTGGAAAGACTCGGCGGCTTGTTCTACCAGCATTCCCAGGCCGTCCACCGCCATCCGTGCGCCGTTCTTCGTGGCCCAGTCCAGAAATGGCCGGGCAGCAGGCCCGTAACTCAGGTCATAGCAAGCCGTGTTGGGTCCAACCAGGTCACCGGACAGATTCGGAAAGCTACCCCGGTGGCCGCAGGAGGTAGCGTTTATCAACAGGTCTACTTCGTGCTGATGGGCCTGTTCCAGGCTGCTCCATGTCAGTTCGCCTTCCTCGGCGAATACTGCGGTCAGGGCCCGGGCGCGTTCGGTGGTTCGGTTGCTGATACAA
>JAOTSW010000023.1 GCA_029864735.1 Chromatiales bacterium
ATAAATGTGAGCGCCCCATATCGGATGGTTGGTCGCGGCCAGCAATTGGGCCGGGCGGCCAGGTAACCGCGCGATGTGCATGATCTCATTGCCGGCGATGAACGGGCCACTAAGCTGCCAGCTACCACGGGCCGGGTCCGACTCTATTCGGAACAGGCCTTTCCTGGTTCCCACCAGCAGCGTCACGGCAGAATTAGTCATCAGCGCTCCAGCAGCCTGGGCATCAACTCCACCAGGTTGCAGGGCCGGGTGCGGTAATCAAGCTGGGCGCTAATCAATTCGTCCCAGGCAGTGGCGCAGGCTCCGGTAGAACCCGGCACACAAAAAATATAGGTTCCGTTGGCCACCCCGGCCAATGCCCGGGACTGGATGGTGGAGGTGCGGATTTGCTGCAAGGAAATAGATCTGAATATTTCGCCGAAACCGTCTATTTGTTTATCCAGCAGGGGCTGAACCGCTTCCGGCGTACCGTCCCGGCCGGTCACGCCGGTGCCGCCGGTGGTAATCACCACCTGGGTGTCCGGATCGGCAATCCAGCGCGAGACAATGGCCCGAATTGCGTACACATCGTCCGGGACTATCGCCTTCTCGGCGCAGCTATGACCGACTGTGGTCAGCCGCTCCACCAACAGTTTTCCTGACTTGTCGGTACTCTCGTCCCGACTGTCCGAAACGGTGAGTACAGCAATATTCAGCGGTACAAAATCACGTGCATTTCCATCGCTGTGCGCCATGGGTTCTCCTTAGGATAATCAGCTGACTCAGACCAGTCCGCGGAACGGCTGCACCGTCACCATGTCTCCCGGCTCAACCGCGCCGCGATCCTCTTCCAGAACAATAAAACAATTTGCTGCGGCCATGGAACTCAACACCCCGGCGCCCTGGTGACGGGTGCCGGTAACCTGGTAATCCCCCTGGGCGTCACGCTGCAACACACCCCGCTGGAATTCCCGGCGGCCGGGTTTCTTTTTCAGTCGATGAGTCACCCGTGCGTTGAGCATAATTACCGGGTCTTCAACCTGCGCCCCGGTCATGCTCAGCAAGGCCGGCTGCACCAGTTGATAGAAGGTGGACATCACCGACACGGGATTGCCCGGCAGGCCAAAAAAGCAGGCCTGGCCAATACGACCAAAGGTAAACGGGCGACCCGGTTTCATGGCCACCTTCCAGAAATTCACCTTGCCGACTTTCTCAAGTATCTGGGTAACGAAGTCCGCCTCGCCCACCGAAACACCACCGGTGGTCACGATGGCATCGGCCTCCCGGGATGCTTCCATCAACACCGACTCCAGTGCATCCGGGTCATCGGGCACGACCCCCAGGTCCATGACTTCCATTCCCAGCCGGGTCAGCACGCCGTAAAGAGTGTATCGATTGCTGTCGTAAATCTGGCCTTCCTTGAGCGTCTCATCGATTCCTACAAGCTCATCCCCGGTAGAGAAAAACGCCACCCTGGGTCGGCGCAGTACCGACACGCGGCCAACCCCCAGCGAGGCCAGCACACCCAGCATGGCTGGATGAATCACGATTCCGGCGCGGGCGCCCACCGCCCCTGCCGCCACATCTTCGCCGGCCGGCCTGACGTGCTGGCCGGCGCGATGCCGGTCATCAATTACAACGCCGTCATCCACCCGTTCAACATGTTCCTGCATGACTACCGTATCGGTGCCAGCGGGCATGACTGCCCCGGTCATGATGCGGGCGCATTGGCCTGCCTCGACCCGGGTCTGCAAGGGCCTGCCCGCCCAGGCGGTGCCCACCAGTTGCAAGGTGCAATTACCTGTCTTGGGTAAATCCGAAGCTGCCAGGGCGTAACCATCCATCGCCGAATTGGTATGCGCCGGGACATCCACGGCAGAGATCACATCCTTCGCCAGCACCCGACCAAGGGCCTCCCGGATATCCAGAATCTCAACCTCGCTGACCGGCTCCACCACGGCCAGCACCTGCTCAAGCGCCCGCTGCAGAGGCATGGCCGTGTCGGCATGACTGTCCGTGCAACAATCTCCGGGGGCCATAGATTCGCCGTGACTCATTCTTGTCCTCCACCTTGTGCTGCCAGCCTGGCTTCCAGTTGCTCACGGTCAGCCGGTTCATTGATGTTCAAAAATGTATCCGGGCAATCACTGAAATCCACTGTCTGCATGGCGTGCTCCCCGTACCATCGATCTATCTTCCGACCTCCCGAATCCAGATAGGCCTGGAGACTCCCCAGCAGGTTACAACGAATCATCGCAAACACCGGCTGCAGCCGCTCACCATCATGGGCCACCGCAATGTCGGCCCCCTGATCACATGCCTGCCACATGCGCCGAGCCAATAGGGGCGATACCAGCGGCGAATCACAGGGCGCGGTTAGCAACCACTCACCGGTAGCCGCCTGCATGCCGCTGGCCATGCCCGCCAGGGGACCCTGGAAGTCCCCGCTACGATCCGCCACCACCGAATACCCCATGGCACCGTATACGTCCCGGTTGCGGTTGGCATTGATAATCAACTCATCAACCTGCTCCCGGAGACAGTCAATCACCCAGGCAACCATGGGCTTTCCGGCAAGGTCCACCAGGCCCTTGTCTGATCCACCCATGCGCAGGGCACGCCCGCCCGCCAGCACCAGGCCGGTAATCTGACCCTTCATCGATATGCCTGTCGTATCCTGGCTTGCGGGCAAGAGATTCTCCTTATTCGTCAACCATAGTATCGGGAAAAAACACCGGCGCGTCGTCGATGGCATAAGCGGCGATCAGCGCCTGCCCTCGCGGCGATACCAGCCAATCAATAAAGGCTTGTCCCTGGCTGGCCCGAACATGGGCAAATCGCTTCGGGTTGACCAGTATTACGCCATAGGGATTAAACAGGCGTGCGTCGCCTTCCAGCACGATCTCCAATTCGCCCTTGTTGCCGAAACTTGCCCAGGTTGCCCGGTCGCTAAGCACGTAGGCGCCCATGGCGACGGCGGTATTCAAGGTGGCGCCCATGCCGGAGCCGGTCTCCCTGTACCAGGTACCGCTATCGGCAGCCGGGGCCACACCCGCCTCGGCCCAGAGACTCAGTTCCTTCTTGTGGGTGCCGCTGTCATCACCCCGGGAGGCGAACAGGGCTTCCGAGCGCGCGATTGCCTGCATCGCCTGTAATATATCCGTCTCACCAATCACCGAGGCCGGATCTGTAGCGGGTCCCACCAGTACAAAGTCATTGTGCATTACCGGATAGCGACGCACGCCCAGCCCTTCCGCAACAAAAGCGTCTTCTGACGGCCGATGATGAACCAGCAACACATCCGCGTCGCCACTGCTCGCAAGACGAATGGCCTGTCCGGTCCCCACCGCAACAACCCGGACCTGGATACCGGAGTCCCGGGTGAATTCTGGCAAGATGTAATCGAACAGCCCTGAGTTCTCGGTGGAGGTCGTGGATGCCAGAACGATGAAAGGCTGCTCGTCACTCGCAACCCCCAGGTTGAACACCAGCATGCCAACAAAACATGCGGCAACACAAAAACACTTTTGCACAGTGACTCCTCTCATTCCAGTAATTCACCAAGCAAAAAACGTCTCGCCTCGCTAGTGTCCGGGTCGGCAAAAAATTTGCTCGCGACAGTGTGTTCAAGCAATCGGCCCTTGTGCAAAAACAGCACTTCGTCTGCCAGTCGCCTGGCCTGCAGAATGTCGTGTGTGGTCATGATAATCCGGGTGCCATCCGCGTCGGCGGCACGAATCATTGCCTCTACCGCCGCTGTGGCGCCGGGATCGAGATTCGAGGTGGGCTCATCCAGCAACAACACCCGCGGACGGAGCACTCTTGCCCGGGCAATACTCAGGCGCTGCTGCTCGCCGCCAGAGAGTGTGCGTGCAGGATGATCCGCCAGATCCGACAGACCGGCTTCTTTGAGCGCCGTGTCGATACGCGAAGACCTTTCTTGCCTTGCCACTCCCATGATGCCCAGGGTATGGGCAATGTTGTCGGAAACCGTCCGTCTGAGCAGAACCGTTCGCTGGAAAACCATTGCCAGGTCCCGGCCCGCCTGTGACGGAGTCCTCCCTGCCCAGCTAAGGTTGCCAGAGCCGGGCTGCAGCAATCCATGGCAAACCCGAAGTAACAAGCTTTTCCCTGCACCATTGGGACCCAGTATTACCGTGCGGACACCGCCCTCCAGTCGGAAATTAAGCTTGTTCAGCAAGATCTTCCCACCGGCAACATAGGACAGATCCGAGACCTCCAGCGGCATCACCGGCCGCTGTTCGCCGCGCTCATCCATAGCGCTTGCTCGCTGCATCGCCAATCAGGACCGCAGCGGCGTTCACGCTGGCCGCGAGAATGATCAGCACAATGCCAAGGGCCAGGGCCAGGTTCAGGTTTCCCTTGCTGGTTTCCAACGCGATGGTGGTGGTCATCACCCGGGTGACATGATTGATGTTGCCGCCAACAATAATGACCGCGCCCACCTCGGCGCTGGCCCGTCCGAATCCAGCCAGCAGTCCGGTGAGGAGCCGAAAGCGGCCGTCCCACAACAGGGTTGAAATTCTCTGCAAGTGTCCCGCGCCCAGTGAACAAAGGTACTCATCGTATTCCTCGTGCAGGTCTGAAATGGTCTGCCGGGTCAGGGCTGCGATAATTGGCATGACCAGGATACTCTGGGCAATAACCATGGCAGTGGGAGTGAAAAGAACCCCCATTTCGCCCAGGGGACCGCTACGGGATAGCAACAGGTAAACAATCAGGCCGACAACTACCGGAGGCAGGCCCATCGCAGCATTCAGCAAAATTACCGCTCCCCGACGACCCGGAAATTTCACCAACGCCACCGCAGCGCCCAGTGGCAGCCCCACCATCGCAGCTATCAATACGGCTGAAAGACTGACCTTCAGGGACAGCGCAACAATTTCCACCAGGTCGGGATCCAGCCCGACGACCAGTTCAACGGCTGTGGCCACCGCGGAAAAAACCTCACTCATTGACTAGCCGCCTCCCCAGCGACAGGTGCTCTCGTTTTGCGGGCTCACTCGACAGACCTGCATACCTGCAAGTTGAATGCCACCGCGGAGTATTCGGCTTTTTTCGAGGCCCTTTTACCCCGCTTTCCCATTTACAACTCTAGTTTAGGGAAAAAATGGGTCAAATTGACGACACCCGAAGGTCTTATTGCGTCATCTTGTCCCAAAGTGTACCTTCTTAAGACATATTAGGACTGTCACACAACGTTACGCGGGACCGGTTAACAACAGGATCTCGCAACACTGAATGAAAGATCTGGCGAGGAAGTGCGGACACCTGTCCGGTCTTCCCGGCGGGGTTTTCGCTCAAGCAGGGTGAGATGACCAGGACTACAAAGGCTAACGGACAGAAGGAAGTCCCCACCAAAGACGCGGACTGCAAACGGCTATCGGTAATGCTGGTAGGAGGCGAACAGGATCATCGTTCGCAACTGCAACATCGCCTGGCCAGGCACTGCGGCCTGGTGGAGTCTGCCGACAGCCTGGATAAGGCCCGGGAACTGGCAGCGCGATGCCATTTCGATTTCCTGGTGGTGGAGCCTACCGCCAACGGAGACTGGAACCTGGACTGGATACCCTCGCTAAAAGGGTCATCCAGCATAATCCTCAGCGCCTTCCGCCCCGACACCGAGTTGGCTATCACGGCCTTGCGCGCGGGAGTCAGCGACATCGTGACCCGGCCGGCAGAACCTGGCGACCTGATAGATGCATTCAAACGGCACCTGTCCAGCCATCCTGAGGGGGTCGTTCCCAAGCCGACACGGCTGATCCATTCTTCACGGCACCAGTTGGTGGGAGAAAGCCCTTCGATCCGACAGGTCAAGGCGCTAATTGAGCGCATAGCGGCCTCATCAGCGACCGTATTGATCCAGGGAGAAACAGGTACCGGCAAGGAACTGGTGGCCCGATTGCTACACCACAACAGCGGTCGGAACGGGAATTTCGTGCCGGTCAACTGCGGGGCTATTGCTCCCGAGCTGCTGGAAAGCGAGCTGTTCGGGCACACCCGCGGCGCCTTCACCAACGCTCACCAGGGCAGGGACGGACTATTTGTCTCAGCCCGCAGAGGCACGGTTTTTCTGGATGAAATCAGTGAAATGCCTTTCGACATGGAAGTGAAGCTGCTGAGGGCCATCGAGGAAAGTGCGATTCGCCCGGTGGGCTCGGACCGGGAAACCGCAATTGACTGCCGGATCGTAGCGTCTACCCAGCACGAATTGACTACACGAATAAAGATGGGCCAGTTCCGGGAAGACCTGTACTACAGGCTTAACGTAATTCACATCGACCTGCCGTCACTTCGCAGCAGGCGAGAGGATATCCCGGCCCTGGTAAATCATTTCATCGCAAGCCTGTCGGCAGAGCTCGCCGTGCCTCCGGTACCGGTAAGCCAGAGAACCCTGGACGCCCTGCAGGCCTATCACTGGCCTGGAAATGTCCGGGAACTGAAAAACGTCCTGGAGCGGACGCTCCTGCTGGGCATCCCGCCGGAAGAATCCCTGCAACTGCTGACTGAAATCAGCCTGGAAGACAGCTCCAGCTACTCCCTGGACTGGACCCTGGAGCAGGTAAAGCAACACCACATGGCCCAGGTGCTCGAAGCCAGCGGCGGTAACAAATCCGAAGCGGCTCGCCGCCTGGGCATCTCTCGCAAAACTCTTGAGCGCAAGCTGCCTGGTGAGCCAGGCAATCACTAGGCAAGCAAACAGCCAACAAATATTCGGGGACGGAACACAGCAATGAGCAAAATTACATTGGACGAGGATCGCCTGAATATGGAAATCAGGAAATTCCTCAAGACGGTCGGGGTAACCTCCCAGCGGGAAATCGAAAAAGCAATTCGCGCTGCCGCCGAGCAAGGCACGCTGCAAAACGGCGGGATCGCTGCGAAGATTACTCTCGAAGTACCGGCGCTGGGACTATCTCATGTGATCGAGCATCTGCTGCACCCCAGGGATGACGCCTAGGCCGGCCAGACCAGCTTGCCCAGTTCCTTGAAATCGTATCCGCCCAGCATCTGGGCCTGGCGCTGGCACTCGGGCGCCCGCAATTGCTCCAGTAACTTCTGGAACAGGGTTCGGAAGAAAATTCCCCTGGGCATGGCCAAATCGAATGCCTCTGCACCGATAGGAACAAAGTCCAGTCCAAACTCGGCGGCGGTCGCGCGAACTCCTAGCGCCACATCCGCATGACCCATGGCTATCATGCTCGCTCCATCGCGCTCCGACAGGGCCTGGCAAGTCACCCGGCGAGCAGCCGGGTTAAGTCCGTGGCGCGTGGTGATTTCCTGCAGGAAGCGGTTGGACCCCGCCCCTTCCTGGCGCATTACCCAGCGAACCTCTGACGAAAACAAACCGCTGATATCCGACTCGGCGGTCCACATACCCGGCACCACGATCAACCCCTGGTCCCGCAAGAACAAGCGCACCAGCACCCACTCATGGTGCTGGGCATATTGCTTGAGCAAGGCCGGGTGACGCATGAGGCTTTCCTCGGCAGGACCCCAGTGCAAGGCACAGATATCCGCCCTGCGGCGGGCGAGCAGGGACAGTCCAAGCTGGGTACTGGTGGATGTGCAGCCGATCAGGGCGCGGGCCTGGACCTGGTTGGATACCTGCATGATCGCCCTGGCCAGCAGTGGATCATCACTGCCGGCGATAATCATCCTGTCAGTGAGCAGCCCACCATGGCTGGATTCCAGTATCCATTGATCCACCAGGTCCCGTGGGAATAGCCATTTGCCTGTGAGCTTGCTGGCCGGAATCTTTCCCTCGTTGACCAGGGAATACACTTTTTTCTCGTTAATGTTCAGATACCGGGCGACCTGGCGGACACTCATAAACCGGGGCAGCGGCTCCATAGGCACGCTACCGGACTCGGCGGCGGCCCTGAATGGCCCTTCCAATCTGCGGCTGATTGTTGCTATCCCCATATGCGGCGTCCTGATGTTGACGGCACCGTAATCAATTCCGATTACCGGTACTCAACCAGCAGCGATGCAAAAAGTATTCCCTGAACCGCAGAACGACCAAGCGCCCTACTGGATCGCCTGTGCAACCATGCAGAAGCCCAAAAGATAGTGACAAAATGTCCCAGCCAATCTACCCCGTGGCGCATTTTGTCGCTGCATTCCCGGCATAAGCCCCAATAGGGTTACCGGCCACGGGAACTAACACCGAAATCGCGCTTGGTACGCAACTTGCTTCGTCCTAAAGGCAGTAGCGCATCCAGCGACAGGGAGCCCTGCCTGACCCGCGCTACACGCTGGGGAAAACTTGCAAGAACAGAAGGCTGTCCAAAGATTTATGAGCAACCAACTGACCATACCGGTTTCCGTGATCATGCAGACCAAACAGGTCAAGCAGGGGCAATGGAGTGTCGCCAGCTGGGAGGCTGTCGGCGTCATGCCCTACGACCCCGAATCCGGCGTCCAGCGCAAACAACTGATGCGCGATGGGGCCGACCTGCAGCATTACCTGTGGTCCGGGTTCCGGATGTGCCTTTATCGCGATGGCGCCGAAAACTACTGGTACAACCTGGTTGGAAACAACCCCTCCCTGTATGTGCTCTGTCATGAAGATCCGAATGGCGATGTAGAGCCCTTTGCCGTGACTGCAAACCACGATGAAGCAAGTGCCGGTATAGAAGGCGACGATCGCGTCTACTCGGTACCGATAGCGCCGGAAATCTACCGGCAACTGGAGAGTTTCGTGGTGCAACACTATGTGCCCAAGGAAAAAACCATCCGGAAGCGCAAGAAGTGGCTGGACGAGAAGCCCTCATGAGTAAATCAGACCTGGATCCCGGGAAACTGGAAAGCGCAGACCCGCACGTCCCGGCGGAAGACTTCATATCTCGATGGTCCCAGCGCAAGAGCCAGGCCCGGGAGCCACAAGCGGAGCCCAAGGCGGAGGCGGGTGAGGCTGTCGAGACAGAGAAGCCTGTACTCACCGACGACGATATGCCCCCCCTGGAAAGCCTGGACCAGGACTCGGATTTCAGCGCTTTTCTCTCCGCAGGAGTGAGTGAAAAATTGCGCAAAACAGCCCTGCGAAAAATGTTTCATGGATCAAAGTTCAACATCACCGACGGGATGGACGACTACGCCGAGGACTATTCAATCTGGGTGCCCCTGGGCGATGTGGTGACCTGCGATATGAAGCACGCTATAGAGCGTATGAAAGAAAAGCTGCAGCAAACCCTTGACGATGCAAAAGAGAAACTCACCGATGATTCCCCTGCCGACAATGAAGCGGCGGAGGAAATCGAAGATCTGCCGGACGAGACCACGAACAGCAACCTGAAGACGGAGACACAGGATGACCAAGGCCAGTCATGAACTTCCCAGCACCGGCGCCAATGGCGCTGCACGAGCCAAGGCACTGGCCGGGGAGCCGCAACACGAGTTCACACCTACCTCTCTGGTCAGCTACGTCTCCCAGGGACGTTTGCTGATTATCGGCGCAGACTCGGACTGCCTGTCCACAGCGGCAACCCTCCGGGACGATCTGGAATGCACAATCTGGGTACCCTCTGATTCGCCTCCTGTTACGTCCCTGGAAAACGGCTTTCGCGTCATCCGTGGTGGGCGACCCGCACTGAAAGGCGCACTGGGGCAATACAAAGTCTCGGTAGCCCAGCCCGATAATGGGTCGCCGCTGGACAAGAAATACCTGGAGTACGACCTGGTGCTGGACCAGGGTATGCCCAGGTTGATTGACGCGGAAATCCTGCCTGTCGGCTATTACTCCCCGTCCAGCCCCGAGAGCCTGGAACGGGACCTCAAGCTTCTCCCGGGCATGACCGGTGAATTCGAGAAGCCAAAATATTTCCAGTACAACCCGGACATTTGCGCCCACGGACGCAGCGGCGTGCCCGGGTGCACCCGCTGCCTGGATGCCTGTCCGGCGGTGGCCATTACATCGCTGGGCGACACAGTCAACGTAGACCCCTATTTATGCCAGGGCGGTGGAAGCTGTGTTGCCGCCTGCCCTACCGGCGCCATGACCTACGCCTTCCCCCAGGTAAGCGAATTGCTCGCCCACGTACAGACCCTGCTTGGCGCTTACCGCGAAGCCGGCGGAGAAGACCCCATTCTGTTGTTCCACGATGGATGGAGCGGCATGGCGATTTATGGCCCGTTGGCAGAATCACTGTCCGAGCGAATCATCCCGGTTCAACTGGAAGAAATCGGCTCCATCGGCATGGATGCCTGGATGGCCATCCTGGCCTTCGGCGCGGCCGGCGTAGTAATGGCGGTGACCGGCGGCACACCGGCCAGGATGCGCTCCGAACTTGCGGACCAGATCAGTTTTTCCCAGCCCATACTCCAGGGCATGGGATATCCCGAAGGCTGCCTGGGGCTGGTAGATGTCGAACAGCCTGATGCCGCTGAGCGCCTTGGCGATTCGCTTCCCCGCTCCCAGGTAAAGCGGCCGGCCCGCTTCATACCCCAGGAAGACAAGCGGACCACCCTGCGCAACGCCTTTAACCACCTGTATTCCCAGGCCGGGTCCACCCGAAAAACAGTGGATTTACCTGCAGCGGCGCCATTTGGAGAGATTCGGGTAGACAAGCAGGCCTGCACCCTGTGCATGGGATGTGTGTCGGTTTGCCCCACCTCGGCCCTGCGTGACGGCGCAGGTCTGCCCCAGCTCAAGTTTATGGAGTGGGACTGCGTGCAATGCGGCTTGTGTGAAAAAGCCTGCCCCGAAGATGCCATCACCCGCCATGCCAGGTTTATCTACGACAACGACAAGCGCCACCAGGTGCGGCTGCTGAATGAGGAGCAGCCCCTGTGCTGCATCGTCTGCGGCAAGGCCTTCGCAACACAGTCCATGCTCAAAGTCGTCACTGAGAAGCTGGATGGACACTGGATGTTCCAGTCCGAGAACGCCAAGCGGCGTCTATACATGTGTGAGCACTGCCGGGTGAAGGACATGATGCAGTCCCAGGCTGATCAGTCAGACATGCCCATTTAGTCGTCAATTGCCAACAAATGACTCAGGTTGCGCCAAATTGTCGCAACCGGGTCGCTGAAGTATGAATTATTTGAAGTTATAGGTTTGTTTTACTCCGATATTTCCAAAAATACTTGGCCCACAACTTGCTTTTACTTAGGTCTGAATAGACCAAGAAGGTGTCGATTGTCCGAAGCGCCCCAGACCAGAGAAGCCGAAGTCCGGCAATCGGGTGGCCCCACAGAGGCCCCCGAGGATGTGTTGCGCGCCAACACCTACAGTCTGCTTGCCCATTTACTGGCAGCGCCACCGGTTGAAAACAGCCTGAGCCTGCTCTCCCGAATCGATGCACAAGAAAGCGAGTCAGGAGACTTGCTGGGCGCCGCATGGCAAATGCTGCGCCAGGCAGCCGAACGATCCGACACGGCGGAACTCGACGACGAATATCACGATCTGTTTACCGGCATGGGCCGAGGCGAACTCATGCCCTTTGGTTCCTGGTACATGACAGGATTCCTGATGGAGCAACCCCTGGCGAAGCTTCGGGGTGATTTGCGGGAATTGGGATTCGAGCGCCAGGAAGGCGTTACCGAGCCTGAAGATCACGCAGCGGCCCTGTGCGAAGTAATGTCCATGATTACCACCGCTGACCTGGCAGCCCAGGGCCAGTTCTTCCAGCGCCACATCGCAACCTGGATGCCGCGCTTTTTCCGCGACATGCAGGAAGCATCCTCAGCGCGTTTTTACCGCGCCGTAGGGCAACTGGGTGAGCAATTTATGGAAGTGGAGAAGGAATACCTCCGCTTTTGGGAGCCGACGGAACCAGCTAACGCTGGGGAACGGCAAAACTGAAATATCGAAACCGATGACGACCAAGCAGTCTGATTGAGGAGAGTGTAATGACCCGGGAATCGCAAGTGGATAAGAAAAGCAGGCGAACATTCCTCAAGGAACTTGCGGTAGCCGGTGGTGCGGCAGCCGTAGTGTCTGCCGCCGGCACGGCAAATGCGGAACCAACACCTGTTGCAACCAATGAAAAGCCCAATGCCAAGGGCTACCACCTCACGCCGCACATCAATCGTTATTACCAAAAAGCTCGCTTCTGATTGAAGTGACCGATGTGCTGATGCGTTAAAGAACTACAGTGAGGAGTCTCAGCGATGAAGCTGACAAAAAAACGAGACCTTAGCCCTGACGGAACTACAGTTCCCTTGAAAGGAATCCTGGGTAGCGCTATCGACAGGCGCACCTTTTTACGTCGCACCAGCCTTGCTGTTGGCGGCGGTGCAGTAGCCGGAGCATTGCAACCGGTCATGATGCGGCGCGCCGAAGCGGCAGCCGGTGCGGCCGGAGGCGAGACCGAAATTCGTAAATCGGTTTGCACACATTGTTCTGTCGGCTGCGGCGTTGTTGCAGAAGTGCAAGACGGCGTGTGGACCGGACAGGAACCGGATTTTGATTCCCCGTTCAACCTGGGGGGTCATTGCGCCAAGGGCGCGTCCGTGCGCGAGCATGGACACGGTGAACGCCGCCTGAAATATCCCATGAAGCTCACTGGCGGCAAATGGAAGCAGGTGTCCTGGGACGAGGCCATCAACGAGATTGGCGACAAGGTGCTGGATATACGCAAGCGCTCAGGTCCTGACTCGGTGTACTGGCTGGGTTCCGCCAAATTTAATAACGAGCAGGCTTACCTGTTCCGCAAATTTGCCGGCCTGTGGGGCACGAACAACGTGGACCACCAGGCGCGAATTTGTCACTCCACCACGGTGGCCGGCGTAGCGAATACATGGGGCTACGGCGCCATGACCAATTCCTACAACGACATGCATAACAGCAAGGCGATGTTCTTCATCGGCAGTAATGCCGCGGAAGCCCATCCGGTTGCCATGCAGCACATTCTCAAGGGCAAGGAAAACGGCGCGAAGATGATCGTGGTTGACCCGCGTTTCACACGTACCGCTGCCCACGCCGACCAGTTTATGCGGATTCGTCCCGGTACCGACGTACCGCTGATCTGGGGAATGCTGTATCACATCTTCGAGAACGGCTGGGAAGACAAGGAATACATCCGCCAGCGCGTATTCGGACTCGACGAGATCCGCAAGGAAGTCGCCAAGTGGACTCCGGACGAGGTGGAAAGAGTCTGCGGCGTACCTGGCGACCAGGTGAAACTGGCGGCCCAGACCATGGCCGAAAATCGGCCCGGAACCATCGTCTGGTGTATGGGCGGTACCCAGCACACCATCGGTAATAACAACACCCGCGCATACTGCGTGCTGCAATTGGCACTGGGCAACGTGGGCGTATCCGGGGGCGGCGCCAACATCTTCCGCGGCCACGATAACGTGCAGGGCGCAACTGACCTTGGGATCCTCTCTCACACGCTGCCCGGCTACTACGGCCTGGCCGAAGGCTCCTGGGCCCATTGGGCGCGAGTCTGGGGCGTGGACATCGACTGGCTGAAGGGTCGTTTCGACAGCGGCTACATGGACACCAAGGGTGTCGACGAAGAAGGCACGGCAGGCATTCCATTCGCCAACCCCATGAACTCGGCCGGCATACCGGTATCGCGATGGATTGACGGCGTGCTGGAAGACAGCCGCAATATTGACCAGCGGGATAATCTGAAAGCGATGTTCTTCTGGGGACATGCTCCAAACAGCCAGACCCGCGGCCCGGAAATGAAGAAGGCCCTGGAAACCCTGGAAATGGTAGTGGTCGTCGATCCCTACCCGACCCACACGGCTGTACTGCCTGATCGTCAGGAAGGCATGTACCTGCTACCCGCGGCAACCCAGTTTGAGACTTACGGATCGGTTACTGCATCCAACCGCTCACTTCAGTGGCGCGATAAACTGATCGAGCCAATGTTTGAATCGCTGCCCGATCACACCATCATGTACAAGATGGCCAAGAAGCTGGGCTTTGCTGACGAACTGTTCAAGAACATACAGGTCAACAGCAATGATGAACCCCTGATCGAGGACATCCTTAGAGAAATCAATCGCGGCATGTGGACGATTGGCTACACCGGCCAGAGTCCGGAAAGGCTGAAGCTGCAGTTGCTTAACAAGCACACCTTCAACACCACAACCTTGTTAGCCGAAGGTGGTCCCTGCGACGGTGAGTACTACGGTCTGCCGTGGCCATGTTGGGGCACGCCGGAAATGAAACATCCGGGCACTCCGATACTTTACGACACCAGCAAGTCTGTAGCGGATGGCGGACTGAATTTCCGCGCCCGTTTCGGTGTCGAGTTCGAGGGCAAGAACCTGCTGGCCGAGGACTCCTACAGCGTAGGCGCCGAGATCCAGGATGGTTATCCGGAATTCAGTGCGGACATGCTCAAGCAGCTTGGCTGGTGGGACGATCTGACAGCAGATGAAAAAGCAGCGGCGGAGGGCAAGAACTGGAAGACCGATCTTTCTGGCGGTATCCAGCGTGTAGCCATCGCTCACGGTTGTGCTCCGTTTGGCAACGCCAAGGCCCGCGCCATCGTCTGGACATTCCCGGATCGAGTCCCGATTCATCGCGAACCCCTGTACACCTCACGGCGTGACCTGGTGGACAAATACCCCACCTACGAGGATCGCAAGAATCACTATCGTCTGCCCACTCGTTATGCATCCATCCAGGCCCAGGACAAGTCATCTGAGTATCCCTTGATCCTGACCAGCGGAAGACTGGTTGAATACGAGGGTGGCGGCGAAGAAACCCGCTCCAACCCCTGGTTGGCTGAGCTGCAACAAGAGATGTTCGCCGAGATACATCCCGGAGACGCCAATGACACCGGCATCCGTGACGGCGACTGGATCTGGCTCGAAGGTGCAGAAGGCGCACGGGTGAAAGTCCGGGCCCAAATCACCGAGAGAGTCGGCCGAGGCGTGGTATTTATGCCATTCCACTTTGGCGGCTGGTATGACGGCAAGGACCTGCTCGACAAGTATCCGGAGGGCGCGGCGCCTTACGTCCGCGGCGAGGCGGCCAACACGGCCTTCACCTACGGTTACGACTCGGTTACCCAGATGCAGGAAACCAAGTGCACCCTTTGCAAGATCAGCGCGGCCTGAGGAGGATATAGATCATGGCAAGAATGAAATTTCTTTGTGATGCCGAGCGCTGCATTGAATGCAATGGCTGCGTAACCGCATGTAAAAACGAGCACGAGGTTCCGTGGGGCGTGAATCGCCGTCGCGTGGTCACGCTGGATGACGGTGTACCGGGAGAGAGATCCATCTCGGTGGCCTGCATGCATTGTAGCGACGCACCTTGCGCCGCTGTGTGTCCCGTCGACTGCTTCTACACAACCGACGATGGCATCGTTCTCCACGACAAGGACCTGTGCATTGGCTGCGGCTACTGCTTCTACGCATGTCCCTTCGGCGCGCCCCAGTATCCCCAGAAAGAGGCCTTCGGGGTCAGGGGAAAAATGGACAAGTGCACCTTCTGCGCGGGCGGTCCCGAGGAAGATGGGTCCCAGGCCGAGTTTGAGAAATACGGCCGGAATCGTATCTCCGAGGGCAAGCTGCCCCTATGTGCAGAGATGTGCTCGACCAAGGCGCTCCTGGGAGGTGATGGCGACATGGTGGCTGACATCTATCGCGAACGTGTCCTGAAACGGAGCTCCCGTCCCCAAACATGGGGCTGGGGAGTCGCTTACAAGGCTGACAGCTAGGCCGCGGTATTCCGGGTCGGCCAGGCCGACCCGGTAAACCACCGCACAGCACTAAGGAGAATCGTGATGCGAAAAGTAACCGTTGCCCTGCTAATCATGGCCTCTTTCGCCATGGGGGGATGTTACGAGGATACCGATATTACCCTGCATGACCCGGGGGTCTATCGGGGCACCACAGATCCATTGCTGGCAAAGCAGGCCGATCCGGAACAGCAGGCTAAATTGGCCGAGCGTTTCCAGAAAGGGCAGTCAGACCGCTAGGACGGAACAACGACAAAAGAGGCTCTGCAGATGCACTTGCTGAAACACCAGGAAGAAAAGACTGTAGAGCACAGGAGGACTTGAGGCGATGGCCGAACGAGCAAACACCACCTTGAATGGGCGGGATCCGAGGCGTAGCAGGCGCATCCTGTTCTGGAGCCTTGCCCTACTGCTGCTCGGCACCATGACGCTACCGATGACCGGTTACCTGGTCACTGGAGTCAATAGCGTCGAGGCCGCAGCACAACAGGATTCCAGCAGCAATCCCAGATCTGAGTTCTGGCGTGCCATACGTGGCAGTGAATCTGGCGTTACCCAGGTAAAGGGCCAGGAAACTGACGTGCTGATCCAGAACGGCGGGCAGAACTGGAGAGAGATTCGACAGGGGCCATTAACCACCTACGGGGCAATTGCCCTGGGAGTGGTGATCCTGTTGATAGTCATTTTCCAGGCAGTCGTTGGAAAAGCGAAGCTGGAGACACGAACAGGCAGGACGGTTACCCGCTGGTCAATGGTCGACAGGATATTGCACTGGTATGTAGCAATCCTGTTTATCATCCTGGCGATAACCGGAATGGCGACACTGTATGGGCGAGAGGTTTTGATACCCCTGATGGGTAAAGAAGGCTTTGCGGCCTTCGCGGCCTTCGCCAAACCAGTGCACAATTACCTGTCACTGTTTTTCACCGCCGGCGTAACCATCATGTTGGTGAAGTGGATAACACAGAACATCCCCAACTCCAGCGACATCAAGTGGATACTCAGCGGCGGCGGATATTTCGATGGCGTTCACAGGCCTGCGGGCTTCGTGAATGGTGGCGAAAAAATGTGGTTCTGGATTCTCTTCTGGGGAAGCGTTGCCATGGTTGGCTCAGGAATCTTCCTGCTGTTCCCCAACCTGGACTGGACCCGTGAAACCATGCAGCTGGCAAATATCATCCACGGCATCAGCAGCCTGGCGTTAATCGCCGGCAGCATCGGCCATATCTACCTTGGCACCATCGGCAACGAGGGAACCCTGGAAGGCATGATCACCGGTGAAGTCGACGAGGCCTGGGCAAAGCAACACCATGGCCTGTGGCTTGACGAGGTGAAAGGGGCAGCGCCTGAGGTTTCCGGCGGGGCAGCCAGACCCTCTCCTGCAGCACCTGAGAAATAAGACGCCCTGGAGGCGGCAAAATAAAAAGGGGCGCTTAGCGCCCCTTTTTTTCGCAGCAATCTCTACTCAACCATGGTGAACGTCAGGATTCTGCGAGCACATCGACTTTGCAGGCGCAGTATTTAAACTCCGGTATCTTTCCGTAGGGATCCAGCACCGGATTGGTCAGCTTGTTGACCGCCGCCTCTGCATAACAGAAGGCAATAAACACCGCCCCGTCCGGCACCGAGTTATCACAGCGCGCCGTGAGCTCAATTTCTCCCCTGCGCGTAGTCACCCGAATCCGCCCGCCAGGCTCCGCGCCCAGCACCTGCAACTGCCTGGCTGACAGACTGGCCACCGCTTCCGGTTCCAATTCATCCAGCACCGCCGTTCTGCGTGTCATGGTTCCGGTATGCCAATGCTCCAGTTGCCGCCCGGTCGTCAGCACCAGGGGATACTCCGCATCGGGAACCTCGGCCGGTGAGGTGGGAACGGCCGGCACCAGCAGCGCCCGGCCACCCTCCCGGGGGAATCCGTCTCCAAAGACAATATCCGTTCCCGGCTGATCTTCCGCCGGGCAGGGATAGGTCACAAACCCTTCTTTTTCCAGCCTTTCCCAGGATATATGTGCAAGCGACGGCATCAAGGAGCCCATTTCGGCAAAGACGTCTCTCGGGTGAGTGTAATTCCAGTCCAGCCCCAGTCCCCGGGCAAGCTCCTGAATTATCCACCAGTCCTGTTTCGCCTCGCCTGGAGGGTCCAGCGCAGCCCTGCCCAACTGCACTTGCCGATTAGTATTGGTGACGGTCCCCTCTTTTTCGGGCCAGGCGGAAGCCGGCAACACGACATCCGCATGGAAGGCGGTTTCCGTCATGAACAAGTCCTGGACAACCAGGTGTTCCAAAGTGGCCAGGGCTCGTCGCGCATGCTGAACGTCCGGGTCAGACATGGCGGGATTCTCACCCATGATGTACATGCCGCGTATCTCGCCGGCATGGATGGCTCCCATAATTTCCACCACAGTCAGACCACGCTGGGGATCCAGGCTGGTTCCCCAGGCGTCTTCAAACCTGGCACGGGGATCATCGCCGTCTACCGCCTGGTAGTCCGGGAAAAACATCGGAATCAGGCCCGCATCCGAAGCGCCCTGCACGTTGTTCTGCCCACGCAGCGGGTGCAATCCTGTGCCCGGACGACCGATATGGCCGGTGATGCTGGCCAGGGCAATCAGGCACCGGGCGTTGTCGGTTCCGTGACTGTGCTGGGATATGCCCATGCCCCAGAAAATGATGCCCGCGCCGGCACCGGCATAACAGCGCGCCACTTCCCGCAACCGCTCTGCCTCGATGCCGCAGATTGGCGCCATGGCCTCGGGGGTAAACTCCCTCACCCGCTGGCGCAGATTCTCAAACCCTTCCGTGTGCCTGGCGACGTAATCTCCGTCCCACAGGTTCTCGCTGATGATGACGTTAATTATGGCGTTCAGCATGGCCACATCCGAGCCGGGAGTGAACTGCAGCACATGGGTCGCGTGACGCTTCAGGGCCGTACCACGGGGATCCATTACAATCAGCTTCGCGCCGGCTTTCACTGCCTGCTTGAAGAAGGTCGCGGCTACCGGGTGATTCTCTGTAGGGTTGGCGCCAATCACAATAATCACGTCGGCCTCGGCCACTGCAGTGAACGGGGCCGTTACCGCACCCGAGCCAATGCCCTCGAGTAATGCGGCCACCGACGAGGCGTGACACAGGCGAGTGCAGTGATCCACGTTATTGCTACCGAAGCCAGTGCGTACCAGTTTCTGAAACAGGAATGCTTCCTCGTTAGAACCCTTTGCGGATCCAAATCCTGCAAGCGCCCTGCCCCCGTGCTCATCCCGAATACCGGCCAATCCACTGGCCGCCCTGTGCAAGGCCTCTTCCCAGCTGGCCTCGCGGAAATGGCTGAGGGGATTCGACGGGTCGACATACCCTGCCGCGTCCTTGGGCGCATCCTCACGACGGATAAGCGGGCGCGTCAGCCGATGGGGGTGACGCAGGTAATCCAGTCCGAATCGGCCTTTGACACACAGGCGTTCCTTGTTGGCAGGTCCATCACGCCCCTGCACCGCCACAATATGATCATCTGCCACCTGGTAGGTGACCTGGCAGCCCACACCACAGTAGGGGCATATGCTATCCACGTTTTTCAATTCGCGTGCCCACGCCCTGCCCTGTTCGTCCACCAGGGATTTCTCCACCAGCGCCCCGGTTGGACAGGCCTGGACACACTCGCCGCAGGCCACGCAGGTGCTGTCCCCCATGGGATCGTCAAAATCAAAAACGATCTTGCTGCCGTGTCCGCGGCCGGCCATGCCGATGACGTCATTCACCTGGACTTCGCGACAGGCCCTGACACACAGGTTGCAGTGAATACATGAATCCAGGAAAACGCCCATGGCCACGTGGCTTTGATCTGGCGGAACCACGGGCCTGGAAGTGAAGCGGCTGGCAGCCAATCCGATCTTGTCACTCCATTGCCAGAATTCCGACTCGGGGTCGTGAGCCTGTTCGCGCTCGGGCTGATCGGCCATCAATAATTCGAATACGAGTTTCCGGGCATCGCTGGCCCGATCCGTCTGGGTGTGAACCTTCATATCCGGAGTCGGCTGTCGAACGCACGATGCTGCCAACACACGCTCGCCCTCAATCTCGACCATACATGCCCGGCAGTTTCCATCTGATCGATAGCCCGAACGACCGCTGTGGCATAAATGAGGAATGGAGGTGCCCACGCGTCTGGCAACGTCCCAGATGCTCTCCCCTTCCCCAGCCTCGACATGGGCGCCATCGAGATAAAATCTGATTGGGCCCTGGCTCATGACTCAAACTCTTCAGGGAAATAACGCAAGGTACACAGCAACGGGTTCGGTGCAGCCTGTCCCAGGCCGCAAATCGATGCATCTGCCATGACCACCGCCAGCTCTTCAAGTAATTGACGGTTCCATTGCTTCTCCTGCATCAAGGCGACCGCCTTTTCGGTTCCCACCCGGCAGGGCGTGCACTGACCACAGCTTTCGTGTTCAAAAAATCGCATCAGGTTCAGGGCAATTCCGCGCAGATCGTCCTGGTCACTGACAATGACCACCGCGTGGGACCCAACAAAGCAGTCCTCGGCTGCCAGGGAGCCAAAATCCAGTGGCAGGTCCGCCTTGGACTCCGGGAGAATGCCTCCCGAAGCGCCACCAGGTAGATATGCCCTGAATCGGTGGCCGGGCAACATGCCTTCACAATATTCATCTAACAACTGTCTGGCGGTGATACCCGCCGGCGCCAGCTTCACACCCGGACTATTCACCCGACCGGATACAGAATAACTACGCAGTCCCTTGGCGCCATTGCGACCATGGCCGGCAAACCATTCGGGCCCACGCTCAACGATATCCCTTACCCAATGCAGGGTTTCCACGTTATTCACCAGGGTCGGGCAATCAAAAAGGCCGCGTTCCGCCACATAGGGAGGTCGGTGCCGGGGAAGCGCGCGCTTGCCCTCAATGGATTCAAGCATGGCGGATTCTTCGCCGCAGATATAGGCGCCGGCGCCCCGACGTAATTCCACCTTCACGTGAGAAGACAATCCGGCCTCTCGCAAGGCCTCTATCTCCGCCAGGAGGATTTTCCTGATCGCCGGGTACTCATCCCGCAGGTAGATGTACAAGGTGTCAGCCTGGACCACCCACGACGCAAGCAGCGCCCCTTCCAGCATCCGGTGCGGGTCTCGCTCCAGGTGGAAGCGATCCTTGAAGGTGCCAGGTTCGCCTTCATCTGCATTCACCGCCACATACCTGGGGCCGGGATAACTTCGCACAACTTCCCACTTGGTACCGGTGGGGAATCCTGCTCCGCCCAGCCCCCGCAGGGAGGCATGCTTGAGCGCTTGAATTATTTCCCCGGGACTGCGTTCCCCGGCAAGGCATTGGCCGAGCAGTTGATAACCGCCCTGCTCCCGATAACTTTCGAACCCAACGTATGTTGGAATCTTCGGGGTGAGTTGGCGCTGCTCAACCGCATGAGTCACGCGTTGAACATTGGCATGATCGATATGGCGCTGGTTGACTGCAACCACAGGCGCTGTATCACAACGGCCCATGCAGGGAGCGCGTACCACCCGAACCTGGCCGGCAAAGCTTGTCTCCAGCTGTGTCGCCAGGCTGGTGGCGCCGGCCATTTCGCAACTGGGACTGTCACACACCCTCAGGGTAATGGCCGGGGGCGGCGACTGATCTTCTTTCACGATAGTGAAGTGGGCATAAAACGTGGCCACCTCATACACTTCGGCCTGGGCGAGCTTCATGCGCTCCGCCAGGGCCGCCATGTGGGCCACCGAAAGATAACCGTAGTGGTCCTGAATCACGTGCAGGTATTCGATCAGCATATCCCTGCGAGACGGCTCCGAACCAAGTAGCCTGTCCAGCTCTTCCCGGCAACCCGCTTGAACCTGGCGTCCTCGAGGCGCCACCCGGGTCTTCTTTTTGCTGCTGCCAGGATGTCCACGGTTGGCGCCACGGGTCTCTCGAACAGTCATCTTACTTTCCCTTTGACACGAGTCATCTCGTCTTTGCGTTTACCGCAACCTGGAGTTCTGGCAGCGCAACACGGGTCTCGCGAGTTCAATTGGCGGGCATACGGGACCTAGTCCCGGGACAGGCCAAGGTAATTGTTCTTGATCGTCACATAATGCTCGGCGGAATAGCGAAGCCGCTGAATTTCCTCCTCAGCCAGCTCCCGCACCGGACGCGCCGGAGCGCCCCGGTACAAATGCCCCGAAAGCAGGCGTTTCCCCGGCGAGACCAGGCTACCTGCGGCGAGCAGGACATCGTCTTCTATGACCGCTCCATCCAGAACAATGGCGCCTATACCTATCAAGCAGCGGTTGCCGACCGTGCAGGCATGCAGGGTGACCTGGTGACCAACCGTTACATCATCCCCGATATACAGGCCCCGACCGCCCGGGGTATAGGGACCATCGTGAGTTACATGTAACACCGCGTTGTCCTGGACGTTGCTGCGATCGCCGATATGAATCTCGTGCACATCCCCGCGCACCGCGGCCCCCGGCCAAAACGAGCAGTCATCGCCAATGGTCACGTCACCGATCAGCGCCGACAAGGGATCAACATAAACACGCTGGCCAAACTTCGGTGTGCAGTTCTTGTAGGGACGAACTGCGATGCTATCTGACATTCAATACTCCGGTGCGCTTCTAGCGCATGGTCACCAACTCTTCAGCACTGGTCGGGTGTATAGCAATAGTATCGTCAAAGTCTCGCTTGCGTGCACCCATTCGTATCGCCACCGCGAATCCCTGCATCATTTCATCGGCTCCATCGCCGATAACGTGACATCCAACCACTCGTTCCTCTTCACCAACGGTGATCAGCTTCATGCTCGCGCGTACTTTTCGTTCCGTCAAAGCGTAATACATGGGAACAAATTCCGAGGTATACACCCGGACTTCCTGGTCGGGATATTCCTCCCTGGCCTGGGGCTCGCTCAGCCCCACGGTTCCGATAGGTGGATGGGTGAATATCGCCGTGGCGATAGTCTGGTAGTCCAGGTAACGCCCTGGCATCCCCCCGAACAGGCGGTCTGACAATCGGCGGCCGGCGGCAATGGCCACCGGAGTCAGGGCTTCCCGGCCCGTGATATCGCCAATCGCAAAGGTGCCGGCAAGACTGGTTTCCTGATACCTGTCGGTT
>JAOTSW010000119.1 GCA_029864735.1 Chromatiales bacterium
ACGAGTCCGATCGACGGCCCTGGACGAAGCAATCACCACGATTTCCCGTGATGCGATCGCCGGATTCCTTTCACGCCCGGGAATCATTTCCGAGGAACAGCGTGAGAGTGCTCCCTATGTGGTGTCATCCAGGCAGGGACATCTTGTGGCAGCGGCGGGTATGGACCTGTATGTACGCCGTAACAAGGCGGCTGTCGGATCTGACCTGTCCATCATGCACGTTGGCGAACCCCTGGTGGACCCGGATAGCGGAGACCGCCTCGGCTACGAAACTCATTACGTGGGCATGGGCAATGTAAAGGCCATTGGTGACCCGGCAACCGTGAAGGTGACGGAAAGCCAGCGTGAGGCACTGGAAGGCGACCTGTTGTTTGCCGAAGCCGAAGATTTCCCCAGCCACTACATTCCTCATGCACCGAATTCCGAGGTAAATGGGCAGGTTATGTCGATTGCCGCAGGCAGCACCATGGCCGGACAATTCATGGTCGTAGCCTTTAACCGCGGCAGCCGCCATGGCATCGAGAACGGCCATGTGCTGTCAGTCTGGAATAAGGGCGAGGTGATCGTAGACCGCGTGAAAGGCGGAATGAAGGGTGAAAAGGTTCAGCTACCTGATGAATACGCGGGAAGGTTAATGGTGTTCAAAGTTATGGACCGCATGAGCTTCGGACTTATCCTCAGTGCAGAGAGAGAGATTGGAAAACTGGATTTCATTCGAAACCCCTGACCTGATGCCCTTGGTATTGTTGAGCACTGCCCGCGCCTCGTCGCGGGCAGTGTCGTTTTGAAATGCCCAAATCACCCGAATTCTGGCTGAAGCTGATTCGCTGTCCGGGAGTCGGCCCCCAACAGGGACGAAGCTTGCTGGAGACCTGGAACTCCGAAGAAGCCCCAGGCCCCTCAGACACCACGTTCCTGGCCGGTTGCGGTTGGAGCAGCGCGAGTATCCAGGCATTCCAGAGGCTGGACGAAAAAATTCTGGCTGCCGACCTGGAATGGCTGGCCCGGCCGGGCCACTACCTGGTGGGCCTGGACGATCCCCGCTATCCCGCGTTGCTGCGCCGAATCCAGGACCCACCCCTTGCGCTGTTCGTGCGCGGCGAGCCACGGCTCTTGCAGGCTCCCCAGATTGCGGTGGTAGGCAGCCGCAATCCCACCCAGGGAGGCGCCGCCAACGGGCGGGAATTCGCTCGTTTTATCGCCAGCCAGGCGGTGGTAGTCACCAGTGGCCTGGCCCAGGGCATCGACTGCGCCGCCCACGAGGGCGCTATGGAAAGCGGCACGACCATAGCAGTGACAGGCACCGGCCTGGATTCGGTATACCCACGCTCCAGCGAGGCGGTTGCCGAGGCCATTTCCGAACAAGGCGCCCTGGTAAGCGAATTCCCTCCAGGCACCCCACCCAGGAGGGAAAACTTTCCACGCCGGAACCGCATCATCAGCGGAATGTCCTTGGGCACACTGGTTGTGGAGGCGACCCGCCGCAGTGGCTCATTAATTACCGCCAGGCTGGCGAGCGAGCAGGGTCGCGAGGTATTCGCCATCCCGGGCTCTATTCACAATCCTATGGCCCGGGGTTGCCACCAGCTGATCCGACAGGGGGCCAAGCTGGTGGAGTCTGCCGGGGACATTTTTGAGGAGCTTGGACCGCTGGCCGCCACCATCGGAAATCAGCCGACCGAACCCCCTCAGCCGGACACGCCGGGTACCCCGCCCAGGGATCCCGAGTACTCCTTGTTACTGGACGCCCTGGGCCACGATCCGGTGTCTCTGGATCAATTGGGCCAGCGAACTGGTTTGACGGCTGGTGAGCTTTCCTCCATGCTCCTGATCCTGGAATTAGAGGGTGAAGTCACCCTTGGGCATGGGGGGCGCTACACGCGGACCCCGAAAGAGGCTGATAAATGAAGCAAGACATGCTCGATGTACTTATGTACCTGTTCGAGACATACATGACGGACGAAGGCGCCGAAAACGAACCCGACAGGTCCGCCCTGAAGGGCGAATTGGAGCGGGCGGGCTTCCATAACCGTGAAATCGATCGTGCCCTTGACTGGCTAGACGGCCTGACTGACGGGCCCGACATCTCCCGCCTGCGCGCTCCGACCGCGCGGGCCTGCCGGATTTTCAACGATGTTGAACGTGCCCACCTGGATATCCACGCCCAGGGCTACATCATCTACCTGGAACAAATTGGTATCTTGTCGGCGGAGCAACGTGAGTTGCTGATTGATCGCTTGATGGCGCTGGGAACAGACGAAGTCGATATCGAACAAATCAAATGGGTAGTGCTGATGGTGCTGTTTAGCCAGCCGGGTCAGGAAACCGCCTATGCCCGGATGGAAGACCTGGTTTTCGATGAAAACCCGGGCTTGCTGCATTAAGTGCCGCGTTGATCGACTAGAAAAATTCAATCCGAACCGAATCATAACGAGAGAAGCCTGAACTGCTGATGTCCAAGAATCTTGTCATTGTAGAGTCGCCGGCCAAGGCGAAAACCATCAAGAAATACCTGGGGACGGATTTCCAGGTCATGGCCTCCTATGGCCACGTACGCGACCTGGTTCCCAAGGAAGGCGCGGTAGACCCCGAGCACGATTTCGCCATGAAGTACGCGCTCATTGACAAGAACATCAGACACGTCAGCGCCATCCGGACAGCCTTGAAAAAGGCTGATGCGCTGTACCTCGCGACTGACCCTGATCGCGAGGGTGAGGCGATCTCGTGGCATTTGCTCGAGCACCTTAAGGAGCAGGGCGATCTCGAGAACAAGGCGGTTTACCGGGTAGAGTTCTACCAGATCACCCAGAACGCGGTGCGCGAGGCGATCGAGAGCCCCAGGGAATTATCCATCGACCTTATTAATGCCCAGCAGGCTCGGCGAGCCCTGGATTACCTGGTGGGTTTCAACCTTTCTCCGCTGCTATGGCGCAAGTTCTTTCCCGGCCTGTCCGCAGGCCGCGTTCAAAGTCCCGCCCTGCGACTGATCGTAGAGCGTGAGGACGAGATCAGGGCATTTCAACGTCGGGAATTCTGGTCGGTAGAGGCTGCAGTGGCACAGAACTCGACGAGTTTTTCGGCCCGACTGGCTGAATACAAGGGAGAGAAAGTCGAGCAATTCAGCTTCGAGAGCGGCAGTGCTGCACACGAGGTTGAGGAAACCCTGGCCGCCGCTGCCAATGGCAAGCTCACAGTCTCGGAAATTCAGAAGAAGCAACGCCGCCGCAATCCGGCACCGCCGTTCACAACATCCACCCTGCAACAGGATGCCAGCCGCAAACTGGGATTTGGCGCCCAGCGCACCATGATGCTGGCTCAACGCCTGTATGAAGGCGTAGATTTCGGTGACGGCCCGGTGGGCCTGATCACCTATATGCGAACTGACTCAGTCAGCCTGGCCGCGGAAGCTATCAATGAAATCCGCAGCGTGATTTCAGAGCGATACGGCCCTGATCGGGTTCCCGGCGAACACCGGCTCTTCAAAACAAAGTCGAAGAATGCCCAGGAAGCCCATGAAGCGGTTCGCCCCGCCCAGGCATCCATTACTCCTGATGATCTCAGGGGCAAGATAGATGCCGACCAGTTCCGGCTGTATGAACTGATCTGGCGTCGGTCCATTGCCTGCCAGATGATCCCCGCCGTTTACGATACCGTTGCGGTAGATTTGCTGGCGGGTCCCGACGGAGACAGGCGTCATCGTTTCCGGGCCAACGGCTCGATACTGGTGGAGCCCGGCTTCATGGCCGTCTACCAGGAAAGCAAGGGCTCACAGCCCTCGGCCAGCGAAGGCGATGCCAATGGCCAGGATCGTATCCTTCCGGCCATGGACGAAGGCGACACCGTTACCCTGCAACAGATTGTTACTGAACAGCATTTCACTGAGCCGCCGCCTCGTTATTCAGAGGCCAGCCTGGTGAAGTCACTGGAAGAACACGGCATTGGCCGCCCGTCCACCTACGCCAGCATTATCCAGACCCTGAAAAACAAGGACTATGCGGAACTGGACGGTCGACGCTTCTTTCCCACTGACCGTGGGATCGGCGTTAACCGTTTCCTGACCAGGTATTTCGAGCGCTACGTAGATTACGATTTTACGGCCCGCCTGGAAGACGAACTGGACGCGGTATCCCGTGGCGAAGAGGACTGGCTGCCCCTGATGGGACAGTTCTGGAAACCGTTCGAGGAACTGGTGGAACAGAGCAAGGAAATCTCCAGGGACGAGGCGAATCCGTCCATCACCCTGGGCACAGACCCAGCAACGGGCAAGCCGGTAAGCGTCCGCCTGGGCCGATACGGAGCTTTTGCCCAGATCGGCTCCCGGGATGACGAGGACAAGCCGAAGTTCGCCGGCCTGCGCCCCGGACAACGCATGTCCGACATCACCCTGGAAGAGGCGCTGACACTGTTCGAACTGCCGCGGGAGCTGGGAGAAACCCCCGAGGGCGAGCCCATGTCTGTAGCTATCGGGCGCTTCGGTCCGTATGTGCGCTACGGCAGCAACTTTGCCAGCCTAAAGACGGATGACCCCTATACCATCACCCCCGAGAGAGCCCTGGAAGTGGTGAACGAGAAAAAACAGGCGGACGCGGAAAGGCTGATACTGAATTTTGAAGACGAAGGCATCCAGGTACTGAAGGGACGCTGGGGACCTTTCGTCACCGACCCAAGCAAGAAGAAAGCCCGAATTGCCAAGGATCAGGACCCCAGCAAACTGACCCTGGAAGAGTGCCAGGCAATGTTGCTGGCCGCCCCCGAACCCAAGGGACGCGGTGGCCGAAAGGTAAGCGCCAAAAAGAAAGTCGCCAAGAAAGCGACGACCAAGAAAAAAGTCACCAGGAAAAAAGTGGCCAAGAAGAAAGTAACCAGGAAAAAAGCGAAGAAAAAGGCTGCGAGCATAAAATCCCCCGGCAAGAAAAAAGCTGCGGTGAAGACCGAGGACTCAAAGGCCTGACGCGCCGCGGGGGCCGTCAGCTGGTGTGAGGACATCCGGCATGAACTATCGTATTCGACAAGCTGCCCATATCTTGTGGCAGGGTGGCGTAATCGCTTATCCCACAGAGGGAGTCTGGGGGCTGGGCTGCTTGCCCCATGAAACCGACGCTATCGAGTACCTGCTCGACATCAAGCATCGCGCCCCTGACAAGGGCTTGATCCTGGTGGCCGCGAACTTTCAGCAAGTGGAGCCGTTCATCGGTGAACTGCCGGAAAAAGCCCTGGCCAGGATGCTTGATAGCTGGCCCGGACCGGTAACCTGGGTGGTCCCGGCAGCGGAAGACGTGGGAGAAGAACTCACCGGCGGCAGAACCACCATCGCCCTGCGAGTGTCAGCCCACCCGGTGGTACGGGCCCTGTGCGAAGCCGCTGATAGCGCGCTGGTTTCCACCAGTGCGAATAGAAGCGGTCGTCAGCCCGCACGCTCTGTCCTTGAAACCCGTCTGCGTTTTGGAATGGACGTGGACGATATTGTCCCTGGCAAATTGGGTGGACAGAAAGGCCCCACAGAAGTACGTGAGGCATTAACAGGAAAAGTCCTCAGGCCGGCAGAAGAAGGAGCCCAGGCATGACAACCCGGAGCATACCGGTGGAACAGATCATGCAGTTCCTCCGGGACCTGCAAAACCGTATTACCGAGACCCTGGAAAACCTGGATGGTGGCGCCCGCTTTCAGCGCGAAAGCTGGGATCGGCCTGAAGGCGGGGGCGGGGAGAGCCGGGTACTGAGCGGAGGTGCGGTATTTGAACAAGCCGGCGTGGGCTTTTCCCATGTTATGGGCAGTTCACTTCCACCCTCGGCGACCCAAAGACGCCCGGAGCTTGCCGGCAGGCGTTGGGAAGCCATGGGTGTATCACTGGTAATTCATCCCCTGAATCCCATGGTGCCCACCAGTCATGCGAATGTTCGTTTTTTCGTGGCGCACAAGGAAGGCGAAGATCCTGTCTGGTGGTTTGGCGGCGGTTTCGACCTAACACCCTATTACGCTTTCCGCGAGGACGTGGTGGAATGGCACCGCAATGCCAGGGCCGCCTGTATTCCGTTTGGCGACGATGTCTATCCGCGCTACAAGCAATGGTGCGACGAGTATTTTTACCTCAAGCACCGTAATGAACCCCGTGGCGTGGGTGGATTGTTTTTCGATGATTTAAACCAGTGGGATTTCGATACCTGCTTCGCCTTCCTGCGCAGCGTGGGCGATCATTTCCTCAGTGGCTATGTTCCCATCGTCAAGCGTCGCAAGGACATGCCGTACACCGACGAGCAACGCCAATTCCAACTCTACCGACGCGGACGCTACGTCGAGTTCAACCTGATTTATGACCGGGGCACGATTTTCGGGCTGCAGTCGGGCGGACGCACCGAGTCCATCCTCATGTCCATGCCTCCCCTGGTTCGCTGGCAGTACAACTGGCAACCCGAGCCCGGCACTGCCGAGGCCGAATTGTATGAGGAGTTCTTGCGCCCCCGGGACTGGCTGGGCGAAGCCGAGGCCTGACCCCGGCCCGGGCCTCTAGAGGACCAGAAGGACCAGGTTGCCGACCGCCAGGGCCAGCAATATTACCCAGGTGAATAGCGTCCCGTAAAAACGGCCGAAGCTCTTGCCCTTGCTCGAGGCCAGACCCCAGGCATGCATAATGCGGGCGATGAATATGCCGGCACCGGCGACATGCAGCAGCCAGCCCGGCAGGTGGTTGAGTTCCGCCAGCAACAGCAGAAACAAAATGGTGGGCACGTATTCAACGAAGTTCGCCTGGACACGGATTGCGCGCTCAAGATCCGGCTTTTCGGCAGTCCCGAGGTTGACCCCCAGCGTCTGGCGAAAGCGTACCACCCGGTATGAGAGCCCAAGCAGCAACAAAGCGCACAAGGACGCGTAAAGGGTAGTAACGGGTGCCAGGTTAATCATGCTGCGAGCCTCTCGGAAACCTACGGGTTAAATTAAGCGGGCTAGACTAGCACGACCGGCTCGGACGCGGCATATCCGGCCAAAACCCTTGTGCTACGCAAGGCGCGCGCACTCTGCATACCTGAAGCAATCCGTCTGATGATCGTTGACCAGACCGGCCGCCTGCATGTGTGCGTACATAATGGTGCTGCCGACAAACTTGAAACCCCGCTTGCGAAGATCCCGCGACAGGGCATCTGACTGCTCGGAGGTGGCAGGCATCTGCTCATGGGTTTCCCAGCGGTTCTGGATGGGCCTGCCAGCGACAAAACTCCAGATGTATTCGTTGAAGCTTCCGAACTCCTGCTGCACTTGCAGAAACGCCCTGGCATTGGTCACCGCAGCAGCCACCTTCAGGCGATTGCGAATAATCCCGGTGTCCTGCAGCAACTGCTGGATTTTCTGGTCGTCGAATTCGGCAACCAACTGGGGATCGAAATTACAAAACGCCTTGCGGTAACCCTCACGCCTGTTCAGTACGGTCGCCCAACTCAATCCGGCCTGGGCACCCTCAAGTATCAGGAATTCGAATTGACGCCGGTCATTGCGAACCGGTACCCCCCACTCATGATCGTGGTAGTGGTAATACAGGTCGTTGCCGCCTTCTACCCAACGGCAACGTGATTTTCCGTCATCGACAACACTCATGCATCACCCCGGGAACTCATCACTCCATAATAAAAATGGCCCGTGACCCTTACAGGTCACGAGCCAAACTTTAACAATTGCCACGCGCCGTGGCATGGGGTCAGGCGTTATTCTTTGTCACCGCCGCATTTGCCTTCGGCCTTGTCGGCTTCTCACCAC
>JAOTSW010000285.1 GCA_029864735.1 Chromatiales bacterium
CGGCGCCGCTCGCGTGGCGAGCGCTTCGACGCCCTGGTGGAAGAATTCATTAATGCTGCCGAGGAAGTCTTCCCTGGAATACTCATCCAGCTGGAAGACTTTGGTAATGCCAACGCCTTCCGCCTGCTGGATCGCTATCGGCATCGCAGTTGTTTGTTCGATGACGACATCCAGGGCACCGGGGCAGTGACCCTGGCGGGTATCATGGCGGCGCTGCGGATTACCGGGGGCACATTGGCCCATCAGCGGATGTTGTTCCTGGGTGCCGGCGAGGCAGGCATTGGCATTGCTGATGCGATAGTTGCGGCGCTGGTGGAGGAAGGGGTCGATGCCGAGGTGGCCAGGAAGCAGTGCTGGTTCATGGATAGCCAGGGATTGCTGGTGAAAGAACGTGGCCAGGTCGCCACGTCCAAGCAGCTTTATGTCCATGACCACAAGGGCACCCAGAGTCTCCTTGAGGCGGTGAATGAGCTTGAACCTACCGCCATCATCGGCATTTCCGGGCAGCCCGGGAAGTTTACCCGTGAAGTGGTTGAGGCCATGACACAGATCAATGAACGGCCGATTATTTTTGCCTTGTCCAACCCCACGTCCAAGTCCGAGTGCACGGCCGAGCAGGCCTACACCTGGAGCCAGGGGAAGGCGATCTTTGCCAGTGGCAGTCCCTTCGACACGGTGCTTCTCAATGGGCAGAAGCTGGTGCCGGGGCAGGGCAACAACGCATATATATTCCCCGGTGTGGGACTGGGCGTGATTTCCAGTCGCTCTCGCCGGGTCACGAACGAAATGTTCCTGGCGGCGGCTCGCACCCTCGCGGAACAGGTGACCGAAGCGGATCTTGAGCAGGGGCGCATATACCCGCCGCTGTCACGCATCCGGTACGTGTCAGCAGCCATCGCGAAAGAGGTGGCTGCCATTGCCTACCGTGACGGATTGGCCGACCGCGAGGAACCCGATGATATCCAGGCCGATGTCTACGCCCAGGTATACCAGCCGGTGTACCCCCATTACGCCTAGCTGGATCTGGCGGCCTGGAGTTGGTGTTCTCTTGCACTCTCCCCTGATTAGCGGAGGACACCGGCTATACCGCGGCAGGCGCAATACCTGCCGCGGTTATCTATTTAACCAGTGCCGGTACAAGCGGAGCGCGACGTGACTCGGGTTTCACCATCAGCATCTGCACATTGCCGATGGCGTGTTCCAGGAACGCCCCTTCACAGTAGCAATAGTAGTATTCCCACATCCTCAGGAATTCTTCCGAATAGCCCATGGCGCGTATTCGGGTGAGTTGCTGATTGAAACGCTCTCGCCAGTGGCGAAGGGTGGTGGCGTAATGTTCACCGATATCTTCCAGGTGGAAAAGGCGCATGTCCGTGTGGTGGGTGATGGATCTCAACATGGCCGTGACCGACGGCAGGAAGCCTCCGGGGAAAATATACCGCTGGATGAAGTCCACGGACTTCAGGGCCTTTTCGTAGCGCTGGTCGGCAATGGTGATGGCCTGCAAAGCCATCATGCCGCCGGGCTTTAGCAGGCTGGCGCAGCGGGAGAAATACGCATCCATGTATTTGTGTCCTACCGCTTCGATCATCTCGATGGATACGAGCTTGTCGAACTGTCCCTCCAGATCCCGGTAGTCTTTCAGCAGCAGGGTGACCCGGTCTTCCAGGCCGGCCTCGGCGACTCGTGCCCGGGCAAATTCATATTGCTCCCTGGATATCGTGGTGGTGGTTACCTTGCAGCCGTAGTGGGTGGCGGCGTGAATTGCGAAGCCACCCCAACCCGTGCCGATTTCCATCACGCTGTCCTGGGGGCCCAGTTCGAGCTTCTGGCAGATTCTGTCCAGCTTGGCAATGGAGGCTTGTTCCAGGGTGGCTCCGGGGTGCTCGAAGATCGCGGCGGAGTACATCATGGATTCGTCCAGCCAGAGGCTGAAGAAGTCGTTGCCCAGGTCGTAGTGGGCGGCGATATTTTTCCGGGAGCCAGATTTGGTATTGCCGTTGATCCAGTGCAAAGCTTTGCGCACAGGTGCTGACAAGCGGGCAGTACCCGTGTCCAGGTTCTCCAGTACGTTGCGGTTGCGCACCAGCAGGCGGATCAGTCCTGTCAGGTCATCAGTATTCCAGTAGCCCTGCATATAGGCTTCTGCGGCGCCCACGGGTCCGCCGAGCGCAAGGCTGGTATAGAAGCGGCCGTCGGTAACCTTGATGCGAGAGCTTAAGGCGCCCCTGCCTTCGGTGGCGGCGAAAATCTTTCGTCCATAGCCGTCGGAAATGCTGAGCTGGCCATAGCCGATGTGTTCCATTCTGGAGAGCACGAGTTTGCGTGCCAGTCTCTGGCCCGGGCTCATTGCGTAGGCCGCAACCGGGTAATCGTCCGTGTAACAAGAGGTTTGTTGTTCGCTCATTGACTCGTCCGTGTTGAGATCTGTTTGTCTGGATGGGTGACGAATGGGACTCCCTTG
>JAOTSW010000120.1 GCA_029864735.1 Chromatiales bacterium
AAACCCAAAAAGGCCCCAGAAGGGGCCTTTTCATTTATTTGGCGGAGAGGGTGGGATGACTCGGGGCTATGCCCCTCGCCCTTCGGGCCGCCGCCGCTGTCGCGGCGACGTTGTCTCGGCCTCCTGCGGAGGCCTCGGCTTGAACAATGGGTTCTCACCAAAGCACCCTGCTCCTGATTAAGAAAAAGGCCCCAGAAGGGGCCTGTTTCTTAATTTGGCGGAGAGGGTGGGATTACTCGGGGCTATGCCCCTCGCCCTTCGGGCCGCCGCCGCTGTCGCGGCGACGTTGTCTCGGCCTCCTGCGGAGGCCTCGGCTTGAACAATGGGTTCTCACCAAAGCACCCTGCTCCTGATTAAGAAAAAGGCCCCAGAAGGGGCCTGTTTCTTAATTTGGCGGAGAGGGTGGGATTTGAACCCACGAGAGGCTTTCGCCTCTGCTGGTTTTCAAGACCAGTGCATTCAACCGCTCTGCCACCTCTCCAGATTGTCAGACGCTTCGGTATATGCCTATACGTCCATGCCCCTCTGGGCAATAGAATTGCAAATCCCTGCAACCCTGAGCGCCGCGCAGTGTATCAGAAGCATGTCCTGTACCAAAGCGGATATTAAAACAAAACAGGAAAATTGAATGAGAGTTTGTGTTTTTTGTGGATCCAGTCCTGGTAACCAACCTGAGTATCGAGAGATCGCTCAGGATCTAGGGCGCACCCTTGCCCAAAAAGGAGTAGGCCTGGTCTATGGCGGTGCCGATGTTGGATTAATGGGCATGGTCGCCAATTCCACACTTGAAGGCGGCGGCGAAGTAATCGGCGTTATTCCCCGCACCCTGATTGTCCGGGAACTCGCCCATCACGGGCTGACGGACTTGCGCGTAGTTGACGATATGCAGGAGCGCAAGGACGTAATGGCCCGCCTGAGTTCAGCCTTTGTTTGCCTGCCCGGTGGCTATGGCACCCTGGATGAGATGTTTGAGATGGTTACCTGGAATCAGCTTGGCGAACACGCCAAACCCTGCATCCTTCTAAACATCAACGGCTTTTACGATGACCTGCTTACATTTCTGGATAAAGCCCGAGACCAGGGTTTCATAAAGGGTTCCGACCGGGATGGTTTGACCGTCGTGACCACGATCGATGAACTGTTTGAGGCCCTGAACCGGGTTAGCGCCGGGTAAACTCAAAGTTCTTTATAAATAATTAACTTTAAGTTATTAATTTAACTTATTGTTATATCGTATTTTGTCTATTAATACCGCGTCTACCTGGGACATCTCCATTCGATTGCTCAGACTTGCTTTAGCCGGCACAACCCCTATTATTCACTGCTCGGGGCCACTAAGCCTCGCCGGACTAACTACTCAGGAGATACGCATGGTGAATCACTATCAGGTTGGCGTTGCCCGCACCGAAGCCTCGGTCTTGGCGACCAACAAGGTCTTACGCAATACCTACCTGCTTCTGTCCATGACCCTTTTATTCAGCGCCCTGACGGCATGGCTGAGCATGTCGATGAACATGCCCTACCCTGGCGTCATGATCACACTGGTGGGCTATTTCGGATTACTGTTCCTGACAAACAAGTTCAGAAACAGCGGATTTGGACTGGTGTGCGTATTCGCGCTGACCGGCTTTATGGGGATGACACTGGGACCGATTCTCAACGCCTACGTAGAAGCCCTGCCCAACGGCGCTGAATTAATCATCACGGCATTCGGCATCACCGGCGCCGTGTTCCTGGGCTTGAGTGCCTACGCCCTGGTATCAAAGAAAGACTTCAGCTTCATGGGTGGCTTTCTGACCATCGGCATCCTCGGCGCTTTCGCGCTGGGCCTGATCGCTATGTTCTTCAGCATGCCAGCCTTGTCGCTGGCGGTCTCAGGTATGTTTGTCCTGGCAATGGGCGGTCTCATCCTGTTCCAGACCAGCCAGATCGTGCACGGTGGCGAGACGAACTACATCATGGCTACAGTCACCCTGTACGTATCCATCTTCAACTTGTTCACCAGTCTGCTTCACATACTCGGCGTGATGGACGAATGAGCCAAACAGAAGCTTGACGAAAAGCCCCGTCTTGAGCGGGGCTTTTTTTTGCCCGGGCCCCGCCGGCAATATTTATGTTGCGGAAAGGGCACAAATTACTTACTGCGCGTTATACTCAGAGCGGTTACCGCCTAACGTAAGAACCAGCTATGCCTAAAGCTCGCACAACCCGGCATCACGCCTCTCTGCGCATCCTCACGAGGCTTTGTAGATTTTTCCCAGTCATAGCGCTACTGCTGGGAGCGTCGGTGGTACACGCTCAGGCTCAGTTTGACCCCTCCTCAGAGGTAGAAAAGCTGGACGAGTTGTACAGTGAACTTATGTCCATCAGCGAGGATGCTGAAGGGCTGATCAGCATCGACGAACAGCAACTCATGCTGCAAATCGAGGATACGACCCGACGCGTATCCAGGACCAAGGCACAGGCTAACGAGTGCATCATCTCCCAGCGTCCCCAGGTACAAAAGCTTACCGAAGAGCAGGCCCTGCTCCCGGCGTTGGTGCCTGAGGAAAACATTGCCCTTTGGGAACAACGGACCCGGATCAACGAGCAGCTCTCGGCTGCGCAAGCAAGACTGTCCAGTTGCGAACTCCTGTTCGCCAGGGCCGAATCCGTCATCGGACAAGCCGAACGACTCAAGAGCATCGTCTCTTCCATCCGGCTATCTGCTCGCCAGGAGCCTCTGTGGGCCTACATCGGGAAAATTCCCGAACTGGTAAGGCAGTGGCCGGAAAGGCTGGATAAAGCCATCCGGTTACCGCGCAATGAGACCTATGCGGAGACCAACATGGTGCCGGCGATGGCAGTGGTCATACTGCTTGGCATCGCCCTGGGCCTGCTGGTCAGATTCAGATTCTATCGCTGGTACGGTCGCGCCGGCGCCAAGGACCAACCTCCCAGTCTTAAATTCCTGATGCCCAAGCCATTGGCCGATTACGCGCCCTGGCTGGTAACTGGCGCACTGTGCTGGCTCACCCTGGTTACCGTGTCTGACCAGCCTTCCCTGGACTATCTCGCAGTCAGGCTGGCCCTGGCCATTGCCACAACAGGTATCGGCCTGGTGCTCATAGATTGGAGCATCGGTCCGCTGTCGGCAGGCGCCAGGATCGACGGCCTTTATCCCGAAAAAGCCGCCCCCATGCGCCGGTCAATGCGATGGATGCTGGGCGCAATCATGTTCAGTTTTGTGTTCATCGGGTACGGCGCCCTGATTCGCCTGGTTCGAAGGCCAGGCGAGTTGGATGTGCTGCTGTGGCTCGTCCTGGCACTCTGGATTACCGCCGCAATGCTGTCGCTGTTGCTTCTCGTGCGGCAACTTCCCGGTCTGCAGGCCCGCTCCCGATTCATAAGGGTCGTGGTGTTGATGGCGACCTCCGCCGGCTTGATCGCAGAACTTGCGGGTTACTATAACTTCGCTTACTACATCTTCTCAGGCTTGCTGCGCAGCACGGTTGCGACATTCATCCTATGGATATCCCTGTGGGCCATTGAGGTTACGGTCAGGGAAATCCGACGCGGAAAATCCGCCTTTGCAGTCCAGACCCGAACCTTCATCGGCATCAAACCCGAAGGCAAGCACACCCTGCTGGGTATCTACCAGGCAGTAGCCGAGCTATCCCTGTGGATGGCCTTCCTTATTTTCATGGTGCAGATCTGGGATACCACCGAGACCTTCCTGGACAGCTTCAAGAGCTTCTTCCTGGATGGCGTCGAGATTACCGGCACCCGGTTCATTCCGGCCGACATCCTCACCGCTATTGCCATGTTTATCGCCTTGGTCATGCTTACCGGCTGGGCAAAGCGCTGGATTGAAAACCGTTGGCTACGACACATGAACCTGGACAGGGGCGCCCGGGATGCCCTGCTGGCCATGGTTGGTTATATCGGCTTTATCATCGCCGCACTGGTCGCCCTGCGCTTCTCCGGTGTGAGCATGGCTAGCCTGGCTATCATCGCCGGTGCCCTGTCTGTGGGTATTGGTTTCGGCCTCCAGGGCATCGCCAACAATTTCATTTCCGGCCTGATCCTGCTGTTCGAGCGCCCGATTAAATCCGGTGACTTTGTGACCGTGGGAGGCGTGGAGGGTTTTGTTCGCAAGATCAGCATCCGCTCAACGGAAATTGAAACCCTGGATCGTCGCAATGTAATCGTGCCGAACTCGGAACTCATTTCCGGACAGGTCACCAACTGGGTACTAAGAGATCCTCACGGTCGCTTGAGCCTGGAGATCGGCGTCGCCTACGGTTCGGACGTGGAGCTTGTGCAAAAACTGCTGGTCGAAGCCGCCATGGGGCATCCCGATGTCATCAAGGAAGGTCGTGCACCGGGGCCCAAGGCACTGTTCATGGAATTCGGCGAAAGCTCGTTGAATTTCGAGCTAAGAATCTGGATCCACCGTATCGAAAAGCGCTTTGACGTGATCAGTGGCGTGAATTTCGCCATCGACAAAGCGTTCCGTGAGCATGGAATCGTCATTCCGTTCCCGCAACGCGATCTGCACGTGAAGAGCTGGGATCCGGATGCCGCACCAAAAATCGCCAACAAAAAGGCCGACCCGGAATAACTAACCCGGGTCGGCCTGACTATCAGCGCTCACTTAGGTGGCGGGTATGCGATCCGCACCGCCCATATATCGGCGCAACACCTCGGGAATTACGATGGAGCCGTCAGCCTGCTGATAGTTCTCCATGACTGCGATCAAGGCACGACCGGCGGCCACTCCCGAGCCGTTAAGGGTATGTAATAGCTCTGGCTTGCCGGTTTCGGGATTACGCCAGCGAGTCTGCATGCGCCGGGCCTGAAAGTCCCCGCAATTGCTGCACGAGGAAATTTCCCGATATTTATTCTGCGACGGCATCCAGACTTCAATGTCATAGGTCTTGCTCGCGCCGAAACCGGTATCACCGGTGCACAGCACGATCACCCGATAGGCGAGCCCCAGTCTCTGGAGAATGGACTCCGCATGTCCGGTGAGGGTCTCAAGCTCGGCATAGGACTCATCAGGTCGCGACAGGTGAACCAGCTCCACCTTCTCAAACTGGTGCTGCCGAATCATGCCCCGGGTGTCCTTGCCGTAGGAACCGGCTTCCGAACGGAAACAAGGAGTATGACAAACCATGCGCAAGGGCAAATTGTCAGCCTCGATAATATCGCCCCGGCTCAGGTTGGTGACCGGCACTTCCGCTGTGGGAATCAGGAAGTACTCCTGCTCCCCGCTTAGCGCAAACAGGTCTTCCTCAAACTTGGGTAGCTGACCGGTACCGGTCAGGGATTCACGGTTCACCATGTAAGGCACGTACAACTCGGTATAACCGTGCTCTTCCACGTGGGTGTCCAGCATAAACTGGATCAGCGCACGGTGCATACGCGCCACCTGGCCCTTCATGACAGCGAAGCGTGATCCGGCGATCTTGGCAGCCACTTCAAAGTCCAGCAGCCCCAGGGCTGCACCCAGGTCCACATGGTCACGGGGCTCAAAATCCCGCTGTTGCGGTTCGCCCCATCGACGAATCTCGACATTGTCGTCTTCGCTCTGTCCCTGGGGGACACTCTCATGGAGAATATTGGGCAAGCCCATATGTATAGCTTCAAGCGCCTCCTGAACCTGGGTCAGCTCAACCTGGCTGGCCTTCAGTTCCTCACCCAGGGCCGCCACAGCCGCTTTCAGCGGCTCTACATCTTCTCCCCTGTGGACCGCCTGGCCGATGCTCTTGGAACTGGCGTTGCGCTCTTTCTGCAGGTCTTCGGTGCGCACCTGGAGCGCCTTGCGACGAGTTTCCAGTGCGGTGTAATTCTCCACGTCAAACTTGGCGCCACGGCGAGCAAGCTCAGCCGCGACCTTGTGAATATCGCTACGCAGAAGTTTGGGATCCAGCATGAGTTTTCCTTACATTCCTGATTTGAGCAGAGTCTCAGCGACTCTTGTTTTTTCGGGACTGCTCCTCGATTGCGCTACGCAAGCGATCAAGCTTCTCGGCGATTTTCGACTCAAGACCCCTGGGAACGGGATGATAATACGTTCTGTAACCTATTTCTTCCGGGAAATAGTGATCGCCCCAGGCAATCCCCTCTGGTTCGTCGTGGGCATAGCGGTAACCTTTACCGTAATCCAGGGATTTCATCAGCTTGGTAGGCGCGTTTCTCAGATGCATGGGTACTTCAATCGAGCCGCTCTTGGCCGCATGATCCCGGGCTTCTTTATATGCGGTATACACCGCATTGCTCTTGGCCGCACAAGCGAGAAAAATCACGGCCTGGGCTATCGCCAACTCACCTTCAGGACTGCCCAGTCGATCGAATACCTCGGCGGCGTCCAGGGCCAGGCGCAGGGCCCTGGGGTCCGCATTGCCAATATCCTCGGAAGCCATGCGAACCACCCGGCGAGCCAGGTAACGCGGATCACACCCACCGTCGAGCATTCGACATAGCCAATACAAAGAAGCGTCCGGGTCCGAGCCTCTAACTGCCTTGTGCAGTGCCGATATCTGGTCGTAAAACGCATCGCCCTGCTTGTCAAAGCGGCGCACCCCGCCAGCTACCAAATCCGTCAGCAACGCCGCGGGTAACCGGCGCACACCATCCTCTCCGGGCTCAGACAAGTCCGCTGCGATTTCCAGCAGTCCCAGGGCACGTCTCGCATCACCGTCGGCGGCTTCGGCGAGGGTCATTAGCTGTTCCTGGCTCAATACCGGCGCATCGGCGCCCAGGCCACGCTCGACATCGTCCAGCGCCTGCTGCATGACCTGAACCAGGTCCGTTGCTTGCAAGGATTTCAGGACATAAACCCGTGCCCGGGACAACAAAGCGTTGTTCAATTCGAATGACGGGTTTTCGGTGGTCGCACCGACAAAAGTCAACGTACCGTCTTCCACATAAGGCAGGAACGCATCCTGCTGGGATTTATTGAACCGGTGAACCTCGTCGAGAAATAACAGGGTCCGTCTGCCCGAATATTCACGCAGCTTTTTAGCCTGCTCCACCGCCGTCCGGACGTCCTTGACCCCGGCCATCACTGCCGAAAGCGAAAGAAATTCCGCATCCCAGGAGTTGGCAAGCAGACGAGCCAGGGTGGTCTTGCCGGTGCCCGGCGGCCCCCACAAGACAAGGGAGTGAAGGCTCTTGCCATCCACCATTGATCGCAGGGGTTTTCCCGGCGCCAGCAAGTGCTGCTGTCCGACAAACTCGTCCAGGCTGCGTGGGCGCATACGATCCGCCAGGGGGGCCCCGGTGGATGGCTTGCCTAGTTCCTCAGCCACGTGAATCTATCCTCCGTTGGAATCATCACCGGCCCCGCGCCCCATAACCAGCTGTTCCACTCGCGCACACCAACCACTAAAAACATAGCGCGCAAGAACAAGGCCTGCGAGTACCCCCGCAGTATTTGCCACCATGTCCCGAACTTCGAACTGACGATGAAAGTATTTCAGCTGCAGGAATTCCAGGCCAATACCCATGAGCACTAAGCCCGGGACAATCCAGCGATAGGAACTGGACCGGTATATCCCTGCAAACCAGATCATTACCGTGGCATAGGCGAAGGCATGCTGGATTTTGTCGGATACCAGAATATTGAAGTCATGCAAGGTCTTGCCAGGCAACAGGCTCAGGATTACGACCAGGGCAACCAGACCCCATCCCAGGCCCAGCCACAGCTTGGGATATTGCATGCGGTACATGGTCATTGAACGTGCATT
>JAOTSW010000024.1 GCA_029864735.1 Chromatiales bacterium
CAGTGAAACCGGTGATCGGGAAGTGCGCGTGTCGGTAGACCGGGACCGTGCCTCGGCAGTGGGTCTCACCACCAGGGAAATCGCTGGCGCCGTGGCCATTGCCATGCGCGGTCAGGTCTTGCGGGAGTACCGAGCCGAAAGCAGTGATATTCCTGTCCGCCTGGCATTTCGCGAGGACGACAAGCAATCCCTGGAGCAGCTTGCCGACCTGCCTCTGTATAACAATAAAGGGCAACGCATCGCCCTGGGAACGGTTGCGACTTTCCAAGTCGCCCCGGCCGCCCAGCAAATCCGCCGCATAGATCGCCAAACCGCGCTGGCTATCACCGGAAATCTGGAAGATGAAGCCAGCCTGGACGAAATTCGCCCCAAGGTGACCGCGGTGATGGATACCTTTGAGCTACCGCCTGGCTATAGCTGGAAATTCGGCCGCGGCTTTGATCGCCAGGACGAGACCCAGCAGATCATGATGGTGAATATTCTGCTTGGCGTTGCCCTGATTTTCATTGTCATGGCCGCGCTGTTCGAATCACTGCTCTACCCCCTGTCGATCATCACATCCATCGGCTTTTCCGTCATCGGCGTATTCTGGTTCTTCGCTATAACGGGGACCACCTTCTCCTTCATGGCCTCCATCGGCATCATGATCTTGATCGGTGTCGTGGTGAACAATGGCATCGTACTGGTAGACCATATCAACAACCTGCGCCAGGAAGGCATGGCACGTAACGAGGCCATTATTATCGCCGGTCGGGACAGACTGCGACCGATCCTGATGACCGTAGCCACGACCATACTCGGGCTTTCTCCGTTGGCCATCGGGACCACCCAGGTCGGTGGTGACGGCCCGCCCTACTACCCCATGGCGCGGGCAATTATCGGCGGACTGGGATTCTCCACGCTCGTGTCACTGGTGGTGGTACCGACCACCTACATCTGGCTGGATGGCCTTTCCAAGTGGGGAAGCAAAGTTATGCGTACGGCCCGGCAACCCATTGAGTGGAACCTCCGGAAACGACGTGCGTAGGGCAGTCAGCTAACGAATCAGGGTGGAATAGATGTCCCAGAAGTCCTGTGCAAGCACGTTACAGGAGGCAGAACTGCCTCGTGCGCTGTTGCGAGCCACCTGGTCCAGCGAATCAGCACTCGGGATAGTGTCTTCTTCGGTAAGGAACTGGGCGTCGGCAATCAGGCTTTCAGCACATTGTTTCAGCCTGGAGGAAAAGTCTGGATCAGACTTCAGCCCGGCCATAGCGATCGGAATCAGTTCCATCAACTTCGTGCATTGGTCCTTTGTGCCATAACGGATCTCTTCAATCGGCATGATCACGGCATCTCTGGCCCTGCTCGCAAGTCCCTTCTCAGAGTAATAACTGTGCATGTGCTGGGCCAGGGCGATCACCGCCAGGTTAGTCATGCGCTTTCCCACAATCCCCACCCCCTGAAACTGGGGAGGCGCCTCTGCAGCGATCCGGGATTGCCTTGAATTGAGCTCATCATACTCGGTGCTTAGCGGCTCCAGCCTTGCCTTTGCGGCTAGAATCTCGGCTTCCAGGGGACGACGCTTGAAAAAACCCAGGATTCCGCGCATGGACTCCATCCTGGCATGTTGTCGCTTTATTTCACCCTGCAGCCGGGATATATCGGTGACCACTCCCTGCATGGTTTCCGCCACATCAGCCAGGCGCTGACTGCGATCACGATTGAACGCCATGACTTCTCGCTGGCGTTCCTTTTCTTCACGCTTGCGATACAACTCCGCCGCGAACTTTTTCAGCTCTGCCGCACTGGTATTCCACAAATTACGGAACTGGTAATAAACAATTGCATTGAAGCCGGCCTCAGGATTCGCGAACAATTTAGCCAGCGATTCGATCCGTGTCTCCGCACTTAAGGTCGCTGCCTGCTGTTGTTTCAATGTCTCTTCAAGCCGATACCGCTGTTCGCGCAGGCGTTGAAACTCTTTCTTCAGGGCAGCCCGGTTCCAAAATAGCTGCATGAGGCGATCATCACCCTCGCCTGTACCGTCTTGCCCTGAGTGTTTTTTCGTCATGCCTAAGTCTTCCGCTGCGCGCCAACACCGTCAAACCGGTGCCCAACGTCAACACAGTATTCCAGCCATTTGTTAAGCATCATGTTCCGCTGCCAGCGCTGATGCAATGCCCTGCCCGGCTCGGTGGTATAGGGCTCCAGCACCCGGTGCCGATGAATCCTTGAGCACTGAATGGTCTCCACCATTCGAGCGTCGTGATAGACACGTACGGTCAGGTCGGGATCCGGCACGCTCTCAGTGCCCTCCTGAAACAGGTAAGTCATGTGCATGGTAGTGGTATACGGCCCGCGTTCACGCACGCTCAGGAACAGCGGCAAGTCATTGGCAGAACCTGAAACCTGCTCCACCGGCATGTCATTGAAATATGGCAACAACGAAATCAGGCGGATGAAATTACTCTCGTACAGGGTCATCAACCCCACGAAGGTCCGGGGCTGCGTTGGCCTGTGTAAGGCTATGACACTGTCGCTAAGCATTGGCGAAATATATCACAGGGTATACGGGCCAGTGCCAGTCCCTGAGTCCGGTCTTGCTCAGGGCCTGAATCTTCTTTCCAGACCCGTGTGCTCAAGGATGGTGCTGGCGATTTCCTCAACCGACATCTCGGTAGTATCAATGGTGGGAACGCCGTATTTCTTGAAAAGCTTCTCCGCCTCTCGCAGCTCGAAACTGACTTGCTGAGGCGTGGCGTACCGCCCCCCATCCAGTCTTTCCTTGCGAATCTGTTGCAGCCGCTGGGAATTAATGGTCAAGCCATAGAGTTTCTTGCGATGGGAATCCAGTGCGGAGGGCAATTTTCCTGACTCGAACTCTTCCTCGGTAAGGGGGTAATTAGCCGCAAAAACACCGTACTGCATGGCCATGTACAGGCAGGTTGGAGTCTTACCCGAGCGCGACACGCCCACCAGGATCACATCAGCCTTCCCGTAATCCTTGATATGAGCCCCATCATCATTATTCAGCGCGTAATTCGTGGCTTCGATGCGGAAATTATAAGCGTCGACATTGGCCGACATACCATGGGCCCGCCCGGTCGTGTGGGATGACTTAACTCCCAATTCGCGCTCCAAAGGAGCCAGGAATGCGTCAAAAAAGTCCAGGTACAGGCCATTTGCCTCGTGAAGCATATCGCGCAATTCATCGTGAACCAGGGTGCTGAAGACCAGCGGGCGCTGACCCTCTGCTTCGGCTGTAAGATTGATTTTCCGCACCGCCTCCTCGGCCTTTTTCCGGTTAGATACAAAGGGAATAGTGATCCTGTTGAAAGAAGCACCATCAAACTGCGTCAGAAGGCTTTGCCCGAAGGTTTCCGCCGTCACGCCTGTTTGATCGGAAATGAAAAATACCGTCCGCTGAACCATTGCAAGCCGCTATAATGTTGCCAGTTGTTGAAGCCGGAATTCTCTAGTGCCGGCTGGAATAATACAAGGGGGATAGTAGGTTGGATAGTTACGTCATTTCGTTAGACAAGCTTGGAATGAACGATGTCGAGAATGTAGGAGGTAAAAATGCCTCCCTCGGTGAGATGATCAGCCATCTTAGCAGCCTGGGAGTCGATGTTCCCGGCGGATTTGCCACCACGGCGCAGGCTTACTGGGATTTCCTGGAAACCGCAAACCTGCGAGGCAGAATCCAGGAAGCCCTGAAAGACCTTGACGTTGACGATGTCGACGAACTCGCCCGCACCGGTGCGATGATCAGACAATGGGTTATGGAAAACCCCCTTCCAGCCCGCCTCCAGGAAGAAATCGAGATCGCCTACAAGTCCATGCGTGAGGGTGGCGATGCCTGCGTAGCCGTTCGCTCCTCGGCAACCGCAGAGGATTTGCCTGACGCGTCGTTCGCCGGGCAACAGGAAACCGTCCTGAATGTCCGTGGCCTGGAAAAGGTCATCCAGTCAATTCATGAGGTATTCGCCTCTTTGTTCAATGACAGGGCCATTGCATACCGGGTCCACCAGGGCTTTGAACACGAGCGGGTAGCCCTGTCTGCCGGTATACAACATATGGTACGCAGCGACCGGGGCTCCAGCGGCGTCATGTTCACACTGGACACCGAGTCGGGCTTCCGGGAGGTAGTGTTTATCACTTCCTCGTACGGTCTGGGCGAAACCGTGGTCCAGGGCGCTGTGAATCCAGACGAATTCTATGTATCAAAACGCGCTTTGGAGCGGGGGGACTTCCCCATCCTGAGGCGGAATATTGGTGGCAAGGCCATCAAGATGATCTACAACGAGGATGACGGCGATCCCTCCACGGTAAAAACTGTCGAGGTAAGCGACGAGGACCAGTTGCGCTTCTCCCTGACCGAGGATGACGTCATAAACCTGGCCCGCCAGGCGATGATTATCGAGAAGCATTACCAGCGACCCATGGACATCGAGTGGGGCAAGGATGGCGAAACCGGCGAGATTTACATCCTGCAAGCTCGTCCGGAGACAGTACAAAGCAGAAGCGGTCGGGTTCTCCAGCGTTTCAGCCTGAAAGATCGATCCAAAGTCATTATCGCGGGACGAAGCATTGGCCACCGCATTGGCAGCGGCACAGCGAGGGTCATCGACAACATCAAGGATATGGGCCGCGTCCAGAGTGGCGACGTACTGGTTGCCGACATGACCGACCCGGACTGGGAACCGGTAATGAAGCGTGCCTCAGCTATTGTCACCAACCGGGGTGGACGAACCTGCCATGCGGCCATCATCGCCAGGGAACTGGGTATTCCCGCCGTGGTGGGCTGCGGTACCGCCACGGACAAGATCTCCGATGGAGACGAGGTAACAGTCTCCTGTGCCGAGGGTGACGAAGGATTTGTCTACGAGGGCATCCTGGATTTCGAGCAAAAAGAGATACAACTGGACGAACTGCCGGAAATTCCGGTGAAAATCATGATGAACGTGGGCAACCCGGACCGGGCGTTTGATTTCGCCAGTATCCCCAACCGGGGCGTCGGCCTGGCAAGACTGGAATTCATCATCAACCGGATGATCGGCGTACACCCCCGTGCCCTGCTTGAATATGACTCACTGGATGTGGATCTGAAAGAGACCATTTCCCACCAGATGGCCGGATACACGGACCCGGTAGAATTTTTCGTGAGAAGACTGGCCGAAGGCATTTCAACCATCGCCGCAGCATTTGAACCCGAGCCGGTCATCGTCAGGCTGTCAGACTTCAAGTCCAACGAATACGCCAACCTGATTGGCGGCAGTCTTTACGAACCCCATGAGGAAAACCCCATGCTGGGGTTCCGGGGCGCTTCGCGATATCTGGATCCGGTGTTCAGACCCTGTTTTGAGCTTGAGTGCCGCGCTCTGAAGATGGTGCGTGAGGAAATGGGCCTGTCAAACGTCTGGGTCATGGTGCCCTTCGTACGAACCGTCGAAGAAGGCAAGGGTGTGATTGACCTGCTCAAGGAAAACGGCCTGGAGCAAGGCAAGAACGGCCTCAAGGTCATCATGATGTGCGAGGTACCCACCAACGCCTTGCTGGCGGATGAGTACCTTGAGTACTTCGACGGCATGTCCATTGGCTCCAACGACATGACCCAGCTGACCCTGGGTTTGGACCGAGATTCTGCGGTAATCGCTCACCTGTTCGACGAACGGGACCCGGCAGTGCGCAAAATGCTGGCCATGGCCATCAAGGCTTGCAAGGACAAGGGAAAATACATCGGTATCTGCGGCCAGGGGCCGTCAGACCATCCCGACCTGGCCAACTGGCTGCTGGAACAGGGCATCGAAAGCATGTCCCTGAATCCCGATACAGTAGTCGAGACCTGGATGTACCTGGCCGGTCAGAAAGTCTGATTGAGAGGGCGGCCTCTTTAGAGGTCGCCCCAACTCGAGCGGCGACGCCAGCGAATCCGCGGCAGAATCAGCCCAAGCAACAAGCCAACGAACAGAACGCCACCACCGGCCATGAACCATTCAAGGGTCCGGCGGTTGGATAATTCCTCATTGAGGATGCTCAGCTGGTCGTTTTCACCTTGCAGCGTGGTCACACGCTGGCGTAGCGCGCTGTTTTGCTTGTCGATATTGAGCACATCCGAGGCTTTTTCGCGCACTTCGTGGAGCTGCTTCGCCAACTGCTCGTTTTCGCTGAGCAGGGCATCTCTTTGCTTTTCCAGTTCGCTCAACGAACTGCTGGAGGCATTAAGCTTCGCACTCGTGTTTTTGGAGGACTCCACAAGCGCTGCGTACCGGCGCTGCACATCGGGTAACACATCCCGCGCCACGGGCTGGTCCACGAGAAACCGGCTCAGGACCCAGCCTTCAGTGCCCGAGGGGAGCCTGACCAGGCTGTAGCCGGTGTCGCTGCTGACCTCAAGCACTTCCAACGCCGTGCCCGACTTGAGCATGCGAACGATATTGTTGCGGGTACTCTGGCCACTGCGAAGGGTCACTTCCAGTTCGTCAGTCACATAGCGGGTTTCAGCAAAGACTGCTCCGGCCAGCCCTAGCGACGCCATCGCCACCGAACCGAGCACAACAAATTTGAGAGTCTTGTTAATCATAGGAGGCCTCTGTTCCCGCTATATGTGAAGGCAGTCCAACCGCCGCTATTCTATATGGGATTTATTGTAACCTCAGAATGGACCAAGAACAGCGTCGCAATTTACCGACGGATTCTGATCAGCCCATTTTCGACAGCCACGAGGATCTCTGACATGACCACCGCCTACCTTTGCGTTTTGTTCGCGGGCCTGATGCCCTACATATTTGCGGGCATCGCCAAGTCCTCAAAACAAGGCTACGACAATCGGGCCCCGAGAGAATTTCTTACCAGCTTGCATGGTTGGGGGCAACGAGCCAACTGGGCGCAAATGAATTCGTTTGAGGCCTTTCCGTTGTTTGCGATCGCCGTGGTGATTGCCCAGCTTCGCGGTATGGACCCGTCACTACTGAACAATCTTGCCATTGGCTTTGTCGCCGCGCGCATCGCCTATGGCGCCTTCTATATTTTCGACAAACCCCCGTTTCGATCCCTGGCGTGGACCGCAGGCATAGGCTGCTGCATGGCCTTGTTCCTCGCCTAGGCCGCTTGGCTACTCCTGGGATAAATGAGCCAGTGCCTGGGCATTGGCTTCCCAGTTACGCCCGTCAAACGGTGTAATCGTCATGGATCTTACCGTGTCAGTATCCAGGCACCGGGCATTCACGCTATAGCCATCCGGATTGGAGCGTGGGATATAAAACGATTTCACGCCGCAATGCCGACAAAAGAAGTGCTTGGCCGCAGCCGTGTTAAATGTGTAGCAATGAAGATCATCGTCACCCTGGATAAGAGTAAATCGAGTTGAGGGCACGATCAGGTGCAAATAGCCGCTTTTTGAACAAATTGAGCAATTGCACTCGTCCACCGCCAGGTTGGCCGGCGCCTGCACTTCGAATCTCACCCGGCCGCAATGACATCCGCCACCGTGGGTCACCATTTCTTCTGCGCTCATATTCACTCCACCCCCGGGGACTCCAAATTGACCACCATGGCCAGCTCCGAGTCATCCTGATTAAAGCTCAGTCGAGTGATAGTGCCACCCAGTCCATCACCGAAATCCGCGACCGGTAGCCAATCAGACTGACCGGGCTGCCATCGCCATAGTTCAGTCCCCGATGCCATCCACACCCTGCCCTGGCGATCCAGGGCCATATCCTGGGATTCACCGGGAGCGTCCAGGTAAGAGGTCTGTTCGTCGCTGCCAAGATCGCGCCCGGTCAATTTCCAACGCCCTTCTCCCGAAGGCAAAAGGTAATACAGCATTCCCGTGCCTGGATCCCTGACGAAGGAACGTCCAGTTTCTGTCGCAAGCAGCTGCACCCCGGGAGCCGCAGAATTTCCAAGCACCAGCTTCACAGGTTCATCGACCAGGAACAGCACCAGGGCCTTTTCCGGCAACCATAGGTGATAGCCCACGTTATCCAGTTCACTGACCAGCATCTCGCCAGGAGAGCCGTCGGCCTTGTAGACCCATAACCGCTGGCTGCCGTCTTCCTCCACGCGAACCACTGAAAAGCCGCCACCAGGCAGGGGCGTTGGCGAGTACTCGCTCTGCACGGTCTGAGTCAGGCGCCGGGACTCGCCTTCAGGTATATCCAGGACATAAACATCCGACTGGCGTTCCCCACGTATCGAACTGAATATCAGCTGTCGGCCACCGGGGAGGAATGCGGGCTGGTTGTCATATCCTGGCCGGGCTGTGAGATTCCGCAGACTTGCCTTATCGGGCATACCCTGGGCATTGATGGCAACGATAAAAATATCCGTGTCAGGCACCTGGCTGGCAATTTCCTCCGCCGCCGATTCTCCCCCATCCCGATTATCCTCAGCCTCGCCAACTACCGGCACGCCCGCCGGCTCCGAGCTGTGTTGACCACAACCGGATAGCAGTAAAAAAAGCAATGAGCTATAGAAAACCTTCATCTATCCATACTCCGTTACAGCCTGCGAGCGCATCGACAGCAGAGCCTTACCAGGGCAGATGGTCCAGGTCGACATTGCCACCACTGATGATCAAGCCAATTCGCTTGCCGGGCAGTTCCAAACGCCTATGCAGCAAGGCTGCAATGGGTACCGCAGCCGAGGGCTCAATGACCAGCTTCATTCTTTCCCAGACAAATCGCATGGCCGCGATAATCTCGCTTTCTTCGACACAGATAATGTCGTCAGCATGGCGATGAATCAGTTCGAAATTTCGCTCCCCCAACGAGGCTCGCAATCCATCCGCGATGGTATCTGGCGAATCTATGATCACCCGGGCTCCCCGCCTGAAAGACTGGCGAGCATCGTCCGCCTGGCGCGGCTCCACCCCGATCACGCGAGTACCTTTTCCATAACCCTCGGCAGCAAGCAGAGTTCCACCAATCAAGCCCCCTCCGCCCACGGGAACCAGGATTACATCCAGCCCCCCGACATCATCCATAAGCTCCAGCGCGGCGGTTCCCTGGCCGGCAATCACCAGGGAGTCATCATAGGGATGAACCATGTGCGCACCAGTTTCCTGAATCACCCTGGCAAGCGCCTCCTCCCGGTTGCGCATGCCGGGGTCGCAGTTCACCACCTTTGCCTGGTAGTGACGCACAGCAGAACGCTTTACGTCAGATGAATTCGACGGCATGACCACGTGAGCCGGAACATTGCGAATCATTGCCGCCAGCGCCAGGGCAGCGCCATGATTTCCCGAAGAATGCGTCGCCACACCTTTAGTAATTTGTTCATCGTCCAGGGCGAAAACGGCATTGCAGGCACCACGGGCTTTGAAGGCTCCCACCCGCTGCAGGTTCTCGCACTTGAGAAACACCTGGGCCTGGGTCACCGCGTTCAAGGTACTGCTGGAATGTACCGGGGTCCGGTGCACGTAACCGGCTATGCGCTCACGGGCCGCCAGCACATCTGCGTATGTGGGGATATCAACCATTCTGCTTACTCCTGTTCCAGCACAACAGCATGTTGTTGGCCGGCATATTCTTGCGCGTTGCCAGGGTCAAACCCAGGGGAGCCGCCATGGCCTCCAGTTCCCCCAGGTCACGCACGCCCATATGAGCTGCCCGGTTTCTCAAATCCGCGTCAAATAAACGATTGCTCTCACTGGTGAATTTACCACCAAGGTTGAACGGACCGTAAATCAAAAATCGTCCGCCATGAGGAAGCATGTAGCTTACCCCGCGAAACATCGCACGAACCTCTTCCCAGGCCATGATGTGACAGGTATTCGCGGTATAGACCGCTTGCACCTGGACTGAGGGCCACTGGTCCTGGGCCACATCCAGCAGCAGGGGGCCGGCCAGGTTATCAAGCGGACTCTGTTCCAGATTCGACCTGATTACGGAATGATTTTCCCGGAGGTCACTGGTATACCAATGAAGATGTTGGAAATGGCGCGCGAAATACACTGCGTGCTTGCCGGTACCCGAGCCGATCTCAAGCACATTTCCCTGCTCCGGGAGCAAACTGGCAAGCGCCTGTCTTATCGGCTCCTTGTTCCGGTCAGCGGCAGAAAAACATTCCGTCACACATAAGACTCCGTGGGTTCATCCGGTAATCCCAGCAGGCGTTCGCGATAGTGTTTCATTTCGGCTATCGAATCGTGGATATCATCCAGGGCCAGGTGCCGGGACTCCTTGGAGAAGCTGGCCAGGACTTCCGGCGCCCAGCGCGCGGCCAGCTCTTTCAGCGTACTGACATCCAGGTTGCGATAGTGGAAGTAGCGCTCCAGGTCAGGCATGAATCGCGCCAGGAAACGGCGATCCTGGCAAATACTGTTTCCGCACATGGGGGACAGGCCGGGGTCAATATACTGGGCGAGGAACTCCAGGGTTTTACGCTCGGCTTCAGCCTCGTCGACCTTGCTCTCCCGCACACGCTGGACCAGCCCGGAGGCGTTGTGCTGCCGGGTATTCCAGTCATCCATTTCATCCAGAATCGAATCTGCCTGGTGGATAGCGAACACTGGGCCCTCTGCCAGGACATTCAGGTGAGTATCGGTCACGACGGTGGCGATTTCGATAATCACATCCTCATGAGGCAGTAACCCTGTCATTTCAAGGTCAATCCAGATCAGATTCTTTGGGTGTTTGGACATTTATAGCGCTCCGTTTGCTTGCCGCGCATTCTATCAAAGGCTAAGCTGATGCGCCCTTTGAACGTGGATACCGAATGAGCCTGTTTACCTCGATTTTCATTACATTTCTCGTGGCAAGCACCCTGTGCCGCCTATATCTGTCACTGCGGCAGACCCGGCATGTTGGCGCGCATCGGGGGCAGGTACCGGATCCGTTCACGGGGCAAATATCCCTGGAAGATCATCAAAAGGCCGCTGATTACACCAACGCGAAAGCCCAGCTTGGCAGAATGGAGACGGTTTACGACTCGCTGCTGCTGGTGGGTTGGACCGTAGGCGGCGGCATCGCACTGGTCCAGTCCCTGGTTGATAACAGCGGCTTATCAGGCTTGTGGGGCGGCGTGGCGATGATAATCGCAGTGCTGATAATCAGCAGCCTGCTGTCTCTTCCGTTCAGCATCGCGCAAACTTTTGGCATTGAGGCCCGATTCGGCTTCAACCGTTCCACCGCAGGATTGTTCATCGCGGACATGCTCAAGGGCCTGGTCCTTACACTGCTACTGGGTGCGCCGTTGCTGGCGGCCGTGCTGTGGATCATGTCCCACGCCGGCGATCTTTGGTGGGTCTACGCCTGGGCGCTCTGGTCGGGGTTTGGGCTATTGATGTTCTGGGCCTACCCCACCTTAATCGCACCACTGTTCAACAAGTTCGAGCCCCTGGAAGACGAGACCCTGAAAGCCCGTGTTGAGGCACTGCTTGAGCGTTGCGGCTTTCATAGCAAGGGCATCTTCGTGATGGACGGCTCGCGACGCTCGGCCCATGGCAACGCATATTTTACCGGCATCGGAAATAACAAGCGCATCGTGTTCTTCGACACCCTTATCGGCACGCTTGAGCCCCTGGAAGTCGAAGCGGTGCTGGCCCACGAGCTGGGACACTTCCGCAAGCGTCACGTTCGCAAGCGGCTTGTTTGGTCGCTGGTCAGCAGCCTGATAGGGCTGGGCGTTCTTGGCTGGCTGAAAACCGAAGCCTGGTTCTACAGCGAGCTGGGTGTCCCCGCGGTCAGCGACCATGCCGCATTGTTGCTGTTCATCATGATCGCCCCTGTTTTCACCTATTTCACCTCGCCCCTGTCCGCCTGGTTCTCCCGCAAACACGAATTCGAAGCGGATGCCTACGCCGCCGGCCAGAGTGACGCTGGTGCATTGGTGGATGCACTGGTGAAACTTTACCGGGAAAACGCCTCCACCCTGACCCCGGATCCGGTGCACTCGGCGTTCTACGACTCCCACCCGCCGGCAATGATCCGCATCCAGCACCTGCATGACCTAGGCAAGGCCAGGGCATGAGCCGGCAACAGGGAATCATCGTCGCGAACTTCGGCCGACAGGTCCTGGTCGAGAACAGTAATGGAGCATCGATCCCCTGCATCATATCGGGACGCAAGTTGCGGCCGGTAACCGGTGATCGGGTCATGTGGGAACCCCTGGACGGGAAAAACAAGGGCCTGGTCTGCGAAATCATGGAACGGGACAACGAACTGACCAGGCCTGATCGGCGGGGACGTACCGATGTGCTGGCGGCAAATGTCAGCCAGGTGATGGTAGTCTGCGCCCCCCGTCCGGCGCCGGACCTTTTTCTGATCGACCGTTACCTGGCAGCCGCAGCCTTCATGGGAGCCTCAGCCTCAGTGGTCCTGAACAAGTCGGACCTGGAGGAGGAGCCAGGCCTGGCGCCCCTGCGCGAGGCCCTGCTTGAGTACACCAGGATTGGTTATCCAGTTATTCATACCAGCGCCAAATCAAGGGACGGCCTGGAACCATTGCGCAAGCAACTAATAGGCCATACCAGCATCCTGGTAGGACAATCCGGTGTAGGGAAATCGTCAATCCTGAATGCTCTTCTGCCCGAGGCGGATATTCTTACCGGCGAGTTGTCCGAGGCCAGCGGCGAAGGGCGCCACACGACGACCGCCTCACGCCTTTATCACCTGGATTCCGGCGGTGAACTGATCGATTCGCCGGGGGTGCGGGACTATGCGCCCGCTGCGTTCGAGGAGAACGATCTGACCAAGGGATTTATCGAATTCGCAGCGCCTGCGGGCAGTTGTAAGTTCGCTAATTGCCGTCACCTCCACGAACCCCGGTGTGGCGTCACCCAGGCCGTAAAAGATGGCGTTATCTGCGCCCGTCGCTATGAGAGTTACAAGCGCCTGACCCGGCTCATGGAGCAACTGCGCCCGGGGTACTAGCGCCCGGCGCGCGGCTCATCTTTGCCGGACATCCACCAGGACACAAAAATCATCGCGCTGCCCACCACGGCCAGGGACACGAACAGTGTCGCAGGCTTGCCATGGGGGAAGTCCTCGATAATCAGCTTTGCGCCCACCAGGATCAGCATCGGATAGACCAGCCACCTTGCCTCAGGCCATCTCTTGTGACGACTGGATATCGCCAGGCTGACGACCGCCGCCGCCAATACCGACGTTCTAAGCGCTGCCAGTACCGCCAGGTTCGCCTCCGCACCCGGAACACCAGCAAGCAATGGAGCGAGCAGCAACACGACAAGGCCGCCTACTTCCCATACCGCCAGTACCAGCACCATGACCTGGGGCAGGTGGGCTAACTTGCCCCAGCGGTTCGAACTCTGGGCCACGGGAATAAACAGGCTCCCAACGGTGGCCAGGGCCACCACTACCTGCCAACTGATGAGCGGTGGCCAGCTTTCAGTGGCATTGCCGGCAAGCGCAAAAAATCCCGTGGACAGCACACCCGACCCAAATCCCGCTGCAATGAGCAGTAAGGAGCACTGCAGGCTCAAGGTCACCATAACCTGTCGGCCGCTAAACCAGGCCAGCAACAGTGCCAACACTGCCCAACCGGCTGCAGCCACACCTGGCGTCAGGACTATCGCACTGCCAGCGGCGACCAACATAAGGCCCAGGGTCGAATAGAAAAAGAAGTTAGGCCCCCTGGAAGCCAGGGTCCTGGGCGTGAACCCCAGGCCATAAACGGCTGCACCAAGAACCAGGGCAAGGAAGCCCACCACAGCCAGGTTAATATGCCCGCCCCTGGACACTTCACCTGCCACATAAACGAGCAAACCGACGGAAACGATAGCCTGGATAACCTCAAAGGCACCGACATCCTCTCCGCGAATGTGGGTCTGGACAGCAAAGCTCACCAGGTAAGCCAGCAATAACGCTACCGCAAAACCAAAGGCCTCCAGGTGACCCACATCCCAACCTTCATTGGAACTGAGCAACACCAGGGCAACAACACCTGCGTTGACCCCCAGTGCGGCGACCCATTGGGGCCCCTTCCAGGAGCCCCTGTACACCGCCCACAGGCTACCAATTGCCAGCAGCAGCAAGAAGGCTACAAAGGCCTGGGCCGTATGCGATGCACCGATTAAATACAGTGCCGTCCCCACTCCACCGCCACTTATCAGCCATGCCAGGAGGCGCATATCCCTTATGACCGACACCAGCAGTGCCAGCGCGCAGAACACGGTCAAGGCGATAGCGCCCTGGGTACCGCTGAGCAGGTCGAATTTTGTAACCGCCTCCGTCAGCAACGGCAAAGTCAGCAAAGTAGAGGCCACCGCGAAAAACAATGCACCTGCCTTGCGGCCTTCCTTGCCGGCAGCCCGGTAGGCCATGAATAGCCACAACAACGCATAGGATGCGCCCATGGCAATTCCCAGGCCTGTCGCAACAAACTGGAAGTCCGTCATGGCGCGCAGGAAATACGCACCACCGAATATCAGAAGTACCCTTCCCAAGTGGGAAGAAACGCTGGATGCCATTCCTTCATTTAGCGCTACGCCGCCGGACTGAGCTTCGCTTGCGACACCAATACCCGTCCTTTTCTCAACAATCCGCAGACGTTCTTCAACTGCGGCAACTCGAGCTTCAAGAGCAGACAGATCATCATCCATAGCGGCAGCTTCCAGCGTTGAGGCGATCAATAATCAAAGCAGTTACCGTGGCCATCCAGTTGTCAGATTATTGTTATTTTACCTCAGCCCTAAAACCCGACAGGGACAGCCGACCTGTCGGGCTCTGCGAATGTAGTTAACGAGACCGCAGTGAGGGCACGAACTTGTTAATAACCGAAAACAGCAGGAACGGAATCGCTGCTACCGTCAAGGCGCCAAACAGACCTTCCTTAAAGGTTTCCATGCTGTGAGGAATAACTGGTATGTGGTAATGCATGTAGCCAGAGAATGACAGGGAGAATGCCTGCCCACCGATGACAACATTCCAACGCATCATAAACACGCCAAACAGCACCAGGATCAAGGCGACTACCGTCCTTTTGATAGTCAGCTTCGGTAATAGCAACAGCACAAATGGCACCAGGTTACCCAGGGTGTACTGCAGGAAGAAGATATTGACGAAATCTCTCCCGTACATCACCGAACGTAAAATATCCCAGGACTTCATTGCCGTGTAGCCGCGGAAAATCAGATCCAGCAACTCGAGACTGATAGCCGCCACCAGGAATCCCAGCAGGTAGCGCTTTGCCTCGAAAATCACTTCCTTCTCGGCACCGTGAATCTTGGTTGCCTCGCTTGCGCTGCGCCGACTCTGGAATGCTCTCCACTCCATAATCACGATATAGGTAAGCATACACAGTGCGATACCGGAGACCACTGCAGACATGATGAAAATAACCGGCATCAGCGGGGACATCCACAAGGCATTGGCCTTGACCGACCCGAAAATGAAACCCGCGTAGCCATGCAGGAAACAGGCCACAGGAATACCCACTCCAGCGAGTATCTTGGCTGCCTTTTTATCGATGGCAACCGCCTTATCGCCAATATCATAGGCGCCCATGGTGAGGACCTGGTATACGAGGCGCGTCACCGAATTGGACAAGCCGGTTTTGCCCTTCAGTGCCTCGACCTGCTCAACAAAATACTTGCGATAAACAAACCAGATTTCACTGATAACAATCAAGGCATAGGTTGTAAACACAATACCAAAGGCCGCAATTGCCGAAGTGAAATGCGGTGTCAGCAAGGGTCCCATGGCCCTGGTCGGTTGTTGCAAGTGAAGCAACAAAGGCAAGGCCGCCACAGGCAGCAAGGCTAATGAGAACACCAGCGAAAACTGGGCAATCTCCTTAAGGCCTTTTTGGTCAAATACGTGATAGAGCGATGACAAGACGAAGGCGCCTGCCACCAGACCGGTCATGTATGGATACATGACAATCTGGATACTCCAGTAAATGAATTCGTTCGGATAGACAAAGAGTTCTTTAACTGTCCATTCAACGCCATGTACTACTAGATCAGGGGACATATCATCTACCTCACGTTCTCATCGAGGCCCAAATAAAACACATGCGGTTTCGTCCCATACTCGTCTTTCAGCACAGCTACCCGCTTGGTCGCGATGGTCTTGGCGACTGGATCGTCTGGATCTTTGAGATTGCCTATCTTCCGGGCGTCAAAGGCGCAGGCCTGAACACAGGCAGGCTCCAGGCCTTTGCTAGTCCGGTGATAGCAGAAATTGCACTTGTCGGCTGTCTTTGTAACCGGGTGGAAGAACCTCACCCCGTAAGGACAGGCCATGATGCAGTAGCCGCAACCGATGCACCAATCCCGATCGATCAGCACCACTCCATCCTCGGTCTGGTAGGTAGCGCCCACCGGACAAACCTGGACGCAGGGAGCGTTTTCGCACTGGTTACACAGCTTGGGTACAAAGAAGGCCTTGGTGATGTCCTTGGGATCTATCACCTCGTCGCGAATCTTATCGTCGATAAATCCGTCACGACCACCCAGTGGCGAGTCAATGTGAGCCTCGCCATCTTTTGTGATGACGTAACGCTCAACCCAGGTGCGGGTTACCGGCGAATCGTAGGGTATTTCGTTTTCAAGCTTGCAAGCCTTGACGCACATACCGCAACCGACACATTTATTGGTGTCGACCAGGAACGTCCACCTGGTTTTCTTGTCCTCAACCGCCGCCTTTAGTTCTCCGGGGGTCAGAAATACCATAGTACTCACAGGCAACGCGGCAGCCAGGGTAGTGGTGGCGGTGTCCTTGAGGAATTGTCTACGAGAGCAGGTCATCACCTATCCTCCAGATTTGGGTTGTGTGGGTCATGGCATTTTTTGCACTCGAACTTGCTCTTGTGCGTGTCCGGGTCAATACCTTTCATCATTCCTCTGCGGCTATTCGGGTACTCCAGCAATGCGTGGCACCGCAGGCATTGTTCCCGCGAGGAATCTATGACTAGTTTTTTTACTTCCCGCGGGTGACCCGCTGCAGGACCATGACAACTCTCGCACTGGATTTTTTTGTGCCTGGAGTCACTGATCGACTGGGAATTTTCTTCATGACATTTGGCGCAGCGTTCCCGCCCCTGGTATTTAACCGGGAACTCCTTCCATTCATCGACATTGCTCAGTCGATAATAATTGTAGGTAAAGGAATCGCCATGTACGCCGAAATCATCGGGAACCATGAAATGCCGGGCAATCATCACCAGGATGACCAAGCCCACGGCAAGCCATAGTGGACGCAATACGTGGTTCTTCATGCCCCCTCCAGTCGAGTTTTTCAAAAAATAGGCTTTTGAATTTTCGACACGGGTCGCCAATACCGTTAAAGAGCTGTTCTCGCTTGTTGGCGAGACCCAAAACGGTCTTGATTGAGATCCCTCTTCGCTTCGTGTCTAGTTTTAATTCGAGTCTATCTTTGCTGTGATCCATTTTGTTCCGCAATAGGTATAAACCAGAAGAAATCTTGGTAGCATGACTTACGAATATAAAGCTGCAACACGGCTCACCTTGCGTCGAAGACCGGGGAAATCGCTTTTATATAGGACAAATGCGAGGGTGGCTTCACCAATGCCGGTCAACCGTAAAGGCGATAAAAGTTCAAAAAAACACGTTGCGGTAGACAGCAATTTGAAGGGGAGCAGCTAATCTTGCCGGCAGTCACGAAGACTCATTCCAAACTGCGCAATCCCGGGTGATGAATTCCCTGAAAACTTGAATTTTTCAGACGAAAAGTTTCCGCTGCCCGGCGATCGAAGGCAGCCAAAAAGACGCTTTTGTAAAGCAAGAAATTCGCCGTTGATTCGGCTATTCCATCGTGTGCCGACCTGCCAGGGCGTGAGACAAGGTTCCGCCATCGACAAATTCAAGCTCGCCGCCAACCGGGACGCCGTGGGCAATACGGGTTGAGCGAATTCCTCGCCGGCCTGCCAGTTCGGAAATGTAGTGGGCGGTGGCCTCGCCTTCCACGGTCGGATTGGTCGCCAGGATGACTTCTTTCACCGATCCGTCGTCCAGGCGCTGCTCCAACAGGTCTATGCCCAATTGATCCGGACCCACACCGTCCAGGGGGGACAGGTGACCCATGAGGACAAAATACAATCCGCTGTAGCCAGCAGACTGTTCAACCGCCATCACATCTGCCGGCGTTTCCACCACACACAGCATGCTGGAGTCCCGGGAACTTCCCTTGCATATCCAGCACCTGGTTTCCTCGGTTAGCATCCGGCAACTTTCACAATGCCCAACCCTTTCCACTGCTTGAAGTAAGGCATCGGCCAGGGCGCGGGCTCCGTCACGATCACGCTCAAGCAGATGGAAGGCCATACGCTGGGCCGACTTGGGCCCAACGCCTGGCAAGCATCTCAGGGCATCAACCAGGCGACTGACTAGCGGCGAATAACTCATGATTACCTAGAAGGGCAGCTTCATGCCGGGCGGTAACGACATGCCCGAAGTCAGGGACGACATCTTTTCGCTGGTACCACGTTCAATACGGTGTACGGCATCGTTAATAGCGGCAGCGACCAGGTCTTCCAGCATTTCCTTGTCATCACCCAGTAGCGAGTCGTCGATCTCAACGCGGCGAACTTCGTGTTTGCCGGTCATCACAACCTTGACCATTCCGGCACCTGACTCACCGGTCACTTCCATGCGCCCCAGTTCTTCCTGAGCCTTTTGCATGTTCTCTTGCATCTGCTGGGCCTGCTTCATCAGCTGGCCGATTCCGCCTTTCATCGGATAAAACTCCTTAATTCAACTCGGGTCAGTCGTCCAGTGGCCTGACCGATTCTTCGTGAATGGTGGCGCCAAATGTGGATTTCAACGCCAGGATATTTGGGTCCTGCTCCAGGGACTCCCTGGCATCGCGCTGCTTTTCTTCTTCACGGCGCGCCACTTGCTTTGCCGGGGTTTCCGCCACCGGTGCCTCCAGGGTGATGCGCAGGGAAATAGAGGTCTTGAAATACTCGCTCAGGCTCTCCTGCAATTTCCCCTTTAGCGTGTCGGTTAACAACATCTTGCTTGAGGGTTCCAGTTGCAGGGAAATTGTATCCCCCTCGCGACCCAACATGACGCAGTTCACGGCAACCTGCCGGGCAATGCCTTTCAGGCGCATGGCACCAATCAGCGACATCCAACTTTCAGTATCCGCCGCGACAATATGCGCCTGTTTCGCCCCGGAGGATGATTCAACTACGGGCTCGGCACCGGCCTCCTGGGCCAAAGGGGCCCGGGATGACGGCGCCCTGGCAGGCCGCTCGACGGAGGCTTGAGTCCGGGTCTTGGGGGCAGGAGCGCTCTTGGCTTTCCTGGCCGCTGGCGGAGCCGACGGTGCTGCAGCAGCCGCACCGGTATCCGGCCTGAATGCCAGCATACGCAGCAGGGTCATTTCAAATCCGGCCCTGGGGTCGGGCGCCAGGTCCAGGTCTTTGCGACCGTTTATCGCAATCTGGTAATACAGTTGCACATCTTCCGGCGACAGCAGTTCCGCAAGCTGCTGAACCGAATCGTCTGACTCATCCCCCAGCCCCGCATCCGGCACGACCTGGTGCACGGCGATTTTCTGCAAAATGGATGACAGGTCGATCAGCACCCGGTCGTAATCCGGAACATCCTGGGCCAGCGCCTCGGCCCCATCCATCAGCGCCGATCCATCGCGTGCCGCAAGGGCCTCTACCAGGTGGGTGACATGATGTCGGTCAATGGACCCCAGCATCTTGCCTACGTCGGCTTCCCTGACCTCACCACCACCAAACGCGATGGCCTGGTCCAGCAGACTCAAGGCATCTCGCATGCTGCCCTCGGCAGCACGACCCAGCATTCTCAGGGCAGGCAGGTCGGCGCCTATCCCCTCCGCCCCTGCCAGCTGTTCCAGCCGCTCGACGATGAGATCCAGGGATATACGCTTCAGGTTGAACTGCAGACAGCGTGACAACACGGTCACCGGCAGCTTTTGCGGATCCGTGGTAGCCAGCAGAAATTTCACGTGGGGCGGCGGCTCTTCCAGCGTCTTTAGCAAGGCGTTGAAAGAGTGGGTGGAGAGCATATGGACCTCATCGATGAGGTAAACCTTGTAGCGCCCCCGTGTAGGCGCGTACTGGACGTTCTCCAGCAATTCCCTGGTGTCATCAACTTTTGTGCGGGACGCGGCATCCACCTCTATCAGGTCAACAAAACGGCCCTCATCAATCTCGTTGCAGGCGGCACATTCGCCACAGGGTGCCGAGGTGACGCCTTTTTCACAGTTCAGGGATTTTGCGAATATCCGGGAAACAGTGGTCTTGCCCACGCCCCGGGTACCCGAAAACAGGTAGGCATGATGCAGGCGATCGTTATCCAGGGCATTGATTAGCGCCCGGAGGACATGCTCCTGGCCAACCATTTCGGTGAAATTTTTTGGGCGCCATTTCCGCGCCAGGACGAGGTAACTCATGCGTGGTGGATAGTCTCGGAAAAACGCTTACTCTAACACCAATACGCGGATTCGTGGCCTTCGAAATGGAGGCGGTCCGTACCAGCCACACCCCGGCGCACAGCGTCACCGTTGCCGCTGCTCCCTTCCGGGCCTGACGGGGTTCACGGTTGGCCGTCGCGAGGGGACCGGCACGAACCACCATTACTCAATGCGGACGGTATTCTACAGTGGTTTCCCTTTCGGTCCCAGCACCGTTTTGGGCATGCTTCCTCCCCGAAGCGAGGATCGAAGCCGACAAAGGCGGGATAAACCCGGGGCTCGGACCATGGGCTCCACTTAGGTAGCGGAGAGGGTGGGATTGATTCGCTCGCTTCGCGAACTCACCCTTTGGGCGGCCTTCGGCCGTCTGTCGCGCGGCAAGGCCGCGCTCGGTTATTCGCCGACTTTGTCGGCTCACCCCTCAAGGGGGCCGCTCGCTCACGTCGTGAGCTGCGCGTTCTGCGCCGCCTTCGGCGGCTGGTCGAACCAAACCCGGCTGCCAGCTACAAAAGGATTACCATAGACAAATCCGGGTTTCGGACCACAGGCGGTTAAAGGAACTTATCCCTTAACAGGGACAAACGAAGCTAGACCGACAGGACCAACCCGAGATTCCAACGGCAGTGGGTCACCTCGCCGCGAGGGTGGGATTATTCGCCGACTTTGTCGGCTCACCCCTCAAGGGGGCCGCTCGCTCACGTCGTGAGCTGCGCGTTCTGCGCCGCCTTCGGCGGCTGGTCGAACCGATGGGTTCTCATCAATCCACCACACCCCTGATAAACAAAAAGGCCCCAATTAGGGGCCTTTTTATTTATATGGCGGAGAGGGTGGGATTCGAACCCACGATACGGTTTGACCCGTATACTTGAATTCCAATCAAGCGCCTTCGACCACTCGGCCACCTCTCCGCAGATTGGGCGGCTAGCGCCGCGGCGCGAAGGTTACCCCAAGCTATCTTGTGACGCAATCCGAATCGCTAACTTGGGTCCAGACTCTTCTCACTGATAATGGACCAGGCGTTGTTATCTTTCGCCAAAACAAGCTCGATTCGACTTTCAGTAATATTGCTACCTAATTGAATACGCTTAGTAAATTTAGCAACCATACGTCCGCCAGGAGCCGGGGCCATGGACAATTTGTCCACCGTCATACGGGCCTCGCCCAACTCCGCCATCTGACGCTGCTTGTCAGCACGCCAGGTCGCAAGATCGCCGGATATCGGGGTAAAGAAATTCGAGTACAGCGCCTCAAGGCCCTCGATACTCTTCAAACTTATGGCCTCTGCCCAGGCATACACCAGCGCCTCGGGAGACCCGACGATGGCGCCGGATTCCTCAAAGTACGGGGGCGCGGCCTCAAGACAGGGGTTATCTGCACCTTTGCCACCGCCTAGCTGGGATGGCGGGGGTATTTTCAACGACGAACGCGAATCGGGGACATTCACGCCCTCAGGCGCGATAATTTCTCCCGTACTCCCGGAATCCTTGTAATAGGTCGGCCTGTCACACCCGGCAGCACCACATGCCCCGAGCAATAAACTCACCAACAGCGCGGCAATCGTGCGCGTTCCTTTCATTATCATTTCACAACTCCGGCCTTGATCAGGGCCGGTAAAAGCACCTGTTGGCCTGCTTCACTAAGCCAGGTCAAGGGCAAACGAATTCCCTCATCGATGAGGCCCATCTTATGGACCGCCCACTTCACGGGAATAGGATTGGACTCTACAAACAGCAGTTGATGCAACTCAACCAACTCACTGTTGATCGCCTCAGCGGTATCGAAATCCCCAGCCAGGGCCGCTGCGCAGGTCTTGTGCATACGCCGGGGCGCCACATTGGCGGTAACAGAAATAACGCCCTTTGCGCCAAATCTGAAGAACTCAAGAATAGTCGGGTCATCACCGCTGAACACGTCAATCTGGTCCCCACAGCGCTCAACCAGCTCCTTGCAGCGCTGGGGATCACCCACCGCTTCCTTGATCGCGATGATATTGGGATGGGGCGCCAAACGGGCAACAGTAGCCGGTAACATATCGCAGCCGGTACGCCCGGGAACGTTGTACAAAACCAGGGGCACAGACAGGTTATCTGCAAGGGTACTGAAATGACGGTACAGGCCCTCCTGGGTGGGCTTGTTGTAATAAGGGGTCACGACCAGGAACGCCTTGGCGCCCGAGCCTTCCACTGCCCTGGACAAATCAAGGGTCTGGGCCGTGGCGTTGGAGCCGGTGCCCGCAATAACCGGAATTCGGCCATCTGCGATCTCAACCGCCTTGAAAATCAGCTCAGCGTGTTCCGGC
>JAOTSW010000286.1 GCA_029864735.1 Chromatiales bacterium
AACAATAATCGCGTAGGGCCCCTGGATAATCTTCATGAACCGATGTTTGTCCAGCACCGCGAACTCGACATTTTCCAGCTCATCAAGCCAGGAGCCTGGCTCCTCGCCAAAAAACGAACTGGTGCCAAAACTCAAGTCCCCTGCCTCCGGGAAATTCGGGTCAGACGCCCAGTCCAGGTCCGGCCCCTTGATGCGAATATCAACGGGTACCTTCTGGGTAATCGCAATTGCCCTATCTATGCGGGGCGGATTCCCGATATCCTGCCGCACATAGTCCACATGCAGGGAAAGGTGACCACTGATCAGGCTGCGCAGGTCGTCGTCTGAATAAACCCAGCGCAATGCCATGGTTGAGCCATAGACAAACACCACGGCCAGGGCGACAAAGATTGCCAGCAGACGAAACGACAGTGACCGAGGCAGAGTCTTAAACATCGTCTTCGCGTCTTGCAATGAATGAGTAGCCCATTCCCCAGATCGTCTCGATAAAACGCGGCGGCTTGACCGAATCGCCCAGCTTGTTTCGCAAACGGCTGACCATGATATCCACTGCCCGGGTCAGGATGGCTGCATCTATACCCCTGAGCTGATTCAGGATCTCGTCCCGGGAGACTTTCTTGCCGGCACGCTGCGCCAGCACCACCAGCAATTCAAATTCCATTGAGGTTAAATCAACCCCCGCTCCATCTACCGTGACTTTCCGGGCACCCTTGTCTATCTCCAGGCCTTTGAATTTCAGCAGCGGCTGATCCGTACCCGGAGCCTCGAGCCTGCGCAGGATCGTCTGTATTCGGGCCACCAGTTCCCGAGGTTCAAACGGTTTGGCGACATAGTCGTCCGCGCCTATTTCCAGGCCGGAGATCCTGTCATATACGTCGCCACGAGCTGTCAGCATGATGATCGGAATGTTGCTGGTCTTTCGAACCTCCCGGCAGATTTCAAATCCATCACGTCCCGGAAGCATCACGTCCAGCAACAACAGGTCAGGCTCGCTCCTGGCCAACTTGAGCAATCCCTCGTCCGCATCCCCGGCGCACTCCAGGGTAATTCCGAATTGTTTCAGGTAAGCCTTGAGCAATTCAGAATGCTTGCGGTCGTCATCTATCAGAAGAACCTTGATCATGGGCCAATCATATCCCCAAAGGGGGCCGCTATGTCACTGATAAACCAACAAGTTACAAACAGATACAAATTGAAACCCCTGTGAAATCAATTCCCCGGCAAGTCCACGCACAATCAGCGCTCAACTTCACCGAGGATGGACCAATGAGAAAGCTTTTACCCCTTACAGTGATAGCCGCAAGCCTTGGCCTTGGCGGCTGTTTCCATAATGATGACGATGACACGCCGCCCGTAGAGAACCTCCCGGTTGAGTATTTCAAGCTCCAGGTTCTCCACGCTTCCCCTGATGCCCCCGCAGTCAACGTGTTGGTTGACGGCGCAGAGGCCCTGGGCGGCGTGGACTACAAGGTCGGCTCCGCCGCGCTGGAACTGGAAACCGGTGAGTACGAGATCACCGTGAACGGCATCACCCCCGGTGGTGAAGTGGCCGTGATCGGACCGGCCGCGCTGACCTTCGATGCTGACACCCTCTACAGCGTGATTGCGGTGGGTGATGTGGCCAACATTGAACCCCTGATTCTTGAGCAAGAGGACACTCCGGTGCCCGCCGGCTTTGCACGCCTTAGAGTGGTTCACGCTGCCCCCATGGCCCCCACCGTTGACGTCTTCGCCACGACACCGGATGCCGACCTTTCCGCGGCAGCCGCCGTCGGCACGTTTTCATTCAGGGGCGACCTGGGACCCATCGAAGTACCGGCCGGCGACTACCAGATTCGTGTCGTGCCCGAGAACGTGGCTCCCGAGGATCGCGATACCTCCAAGGTCTTTGATTCCGGCACGGTATCGTTGGCCGATGGCGACAACTTCCTGATCAGCGCCGTTGAGAATACGGCTACCGGTGGCGCCCCCATTAGCCTGGTGGTCCTGACCGGCGAAGGCTCAGCAGAAATCCTGGACATCAATACTCCGGCAGACCTGCGAGTGGTCCACGCGTCACCTGACGCTCCGGCAGTGAGTATCTTTGTCAATGACAACTTCGAGACCCCTGCGGTCCCGAGCCTGGCATTTACCGAGTTCACCGGCTTCCTGAATCTTCCGGAAGACACCTACAACGTGAAAGTCACCCCGGTGGACAACACCGGAGCCATTGTGATCGATGCGGATCTGCCCCTGGACGCGGGTGAGATCTACACCGTAATCGCCCTGGACGAGCTGTCAATGATTGACGCGTTGGTCATCAGTGACGATCCCCGCAGGGTTGCCACCGAGGCGAAGCTTCGCCTGGTACACGCCTCTACCCTGGCTGGCCCCGTGGATATCTATGTCACAGCACCGGGTGCCGATATTAACGATGAAAGCCCGGTTCCCGGCCTTTCGGGTGTACCATTGATG
>JAOTSW010000287.1 GCA_029864735.1 Chromatiales bacterium
CGGACAGATTCGGAAAGCTACCCCGGTGGCCGCAGGAGGTGGCGTTTATCAACAGGTCTACTTCGTGCTGATGGGCCTGTTCCAGGCTGCTCCATGTCAGTTCGCCTTCCTCGGCGAATACTGCGGTCAGGGCCCGGGCGCGTTCGGTGGTTCGGTTGCTGATACAAATCGATGACACCCCGGCGCTTAGCAGCGGGCCCAGAATTCCGCGGCAGGCGCCGCCTGCGCCTACCACCATGATCCGCTTGTCTTTGAGTTCCACGCCCTGATGCAGGGTCAGGTCCCGGACCAGGCCGATGCCGTCGGTGTTGTCTCCGTGCAGAATATGGCCTTCCCACCACAGGGTGTTCACCGCACCGGCCTGCCAGGCACGGTCGGTTAGCACTTCGCACAGGGCATGCGCCGCCTGCTTGTGGGGCAGGGTGACGTTCAGTCCGGTCTGGTGCGCCTGCTCCCGCTGTTTGACGAAGGCAGCGAAATCAGCGGGCAATACGTCAAACAGGGGATATTCCAGGGCCAGTGCGAACTGTTCGGCGAACAGTCCATGGATGCGAGGGGAGCGACTGTGCTCAACGGGATGGCCCACCACCCCAAGCCTCAGCCTTGCTCCCCAGTCCTGGTTCATTTTTCAGCCAGCCATGCGGCGACTTGCGGAGCGTAATACGTCAGCACGGCATCGGCGCCGGCGCGCTTGAAGGAAAGCATGGACTCCAGCACTACCTTGCGTTCGTCCAACCAGCCGTTCTGGCTGGCTGCCTTGAGCATGGCGTACTCGCCGCTGACCTGGTAGACAAAGGTGGGCATTCCGAAGCTGTCTTTCACTCGCCGCACGATGTCCAGGTAGGGCATGCCCGGTTTGACCATTACCATGTCGGCGCCTTCGCGGATGTCCAGGCCGGTTTCCCTGACAGCCTCGTTGCCGTTACCCGGATCCAGTTGATAGGTGTCCTTGTTGCTCACGCCCAGGTTGCCGGCAGACCCCACGGCGTCTCTGAATGGGCCATAAAACGATGAGGCGTACTTGGCGCTGTAGGCGAGGATCCGGGTATGAATATGGCCGGCTTCTTCAAATGCCTTGCGGATGGCGCCTATGCGCCCGTCCATCATGTCTGAGGGGGCCACGATATCCACGCCGGCTTCGGCGTGGGACAGGGCCTGGCGTACAAGCACCTCGACGGTCTCGTCGTTCATCACGTAGCCGTTTTCATCTATCAAACCGTCCTGGCCGTGGCTGGTGAACGGATCCAGCGCTACGTCGGTAATTACGCCCATTTCGGGTATCGCAGCTTTTAGCGCCCGCACGGTACGCTGGGCCAGTCCTTCGGGATTGTAGGCTTCGCATCCGTTGTCGCTCTTGGTATCCGGGTTGGGTACAGGGAACAGCGCGATGGCGGGGACGCCCAGGTCCGAGACTTCCCTGGCTTTTTCCAGGAGCAGGTCGATGGACAAGCGCTCTACCCCGGGCATGGACGGGATTTGCTGGCGTTGCTTGGCGCCCTCGATGACGAAGACCGGCCAGATCAGGTCATGGGCGGTCAGCGTGGATTCACGCATCAGATTTCTTGAAAATGCGTCGCGCCGCATGCGGCGAGGCCGAACGTCTGGGAACTCACCGGGGTACTTCGTAGTCATTAAACTAATCCTCAGAATCGATTTAAGGTGTTTTTAACAGATTCGGGGCGAAGTTTCCGCCCGTGGTTTCCGAGGGTGACGACCCCGTCGGATTGTGCATTTGGCTGGTATTTTCCGGCCGGAGCCGTTTATAGGGGTAGGTCCGGACCCCATTGGCCAGGAAGACCTTTTAGCCGGGGGTTGATATATAACCCATTGAATAATATGCAAAAATAGAAAGTCTTTTTTTTGAGAAGAAGACTCGTAGTGGAATGATTCCAAACTAAACACTGCAATTTACCGTCGTTACGTGCATGATTGTTTGAAATGCCAAGAGCAGACCCGAGGGCCGTTTCCCGGGAAATGCCAGGACAAATTTAACCCGCGTGTATTGGGGTATCTGAGATACCGGTATCTCCAATTGCGCAGTAATTAATCGCCAGAAAGGCGAACAATAATCGAGGAGATGCAAAGATGAGCAAGATGAAACTGTTGAGACCTGTTGCAATTGCGGTGAGCGCCGCCCTGGCCGGCGGCGTCAGTGTAACCGCCAACGCCGACACCGGCCCATTTGCCATGGCGGGTCTGTCTTCAGGCTACATGCTTGCGTCGGGCACCGAGGGTGCTGGAGGAGAAAAGGCCGCCGAAGCCGAAGGCAAGTGCGGTGAAGGCAAGTGTGGCGAAGACATGAAAGCCCACGAGGCCGAAGGCAAGTGCGGTGAAGGCAAGTGTGGCGAAGACATGAAAGCCCACGAGGCCGAAGGCAAATGCGGTGAAGGCAAGTGTGGCGAAGACATGAAAGCCCACGAGGCCGAAGGCAAATGCGGT
>JAOTSW010000288.1 GCA_029864735.1 Chromatiales bacterium
TCAGGAATGCGCCATATTCGTTAACAGATACCCAATAGACCGGGTCTTCCGCGATGGCCTTCTTGAATTCAGCCTCGGACTCATCCAGCTTGCCCATCTCCGCCAGCATTCGCGCTATGCCCACATACCCGTCAACAAATGTCGGGTCGAGTTCGGCGACCCGCCTGAATGATGTCAGCGCATCGGCATAGCGCCCGGCGTAAGAGTACAACTCACCCATCGCCTGATGCACTTCGACGCCGCCACCGCTTTTCACCAGGGCCAGTTCGCAGGCTTTCTCAGCCTGCTCAAAACGCCCGGTAGCCCGTTCCAGTTCGTACCAGGCCAGGTAGGTCTCACACAGTCCGGCGTATGCTTGGGAGTATCCCGGATCAATACCCACAGCTCGCTTGAACAGGTCCTCCGCATTGGTCAGGTTCTTTTCCCCACGAGTCCTGCGAAGGAATCCCCTGGCCTCCAGGTAGGCGGTATAGGCGTCGCTACTATTTGTGGGAACCGCATCCAGCCTCTTATCCGTATCCGAGGACAAGACCAGGCGCAGGGAGCGGGCCACTTGCCTGGCGATATCCTCCTGGACTTGAAAAATATTCGCCGTGGGAACCGAGTAAGCCTGGGACCAACTGGTGCTCCCGTTCTTGGCCTCGACCAATTGCGCAATGACTCGGAACTGCTGCCCGTCGTAACGACAACTACCTTCCATCAGGTAGGTCACATTCAGCCGGCGGGCGACTTCCGCATCCTGGAGAGAAGCGTTCCGGAAAAGGTCCACGGCCGGTTGGGGAGCGACCTTGATTTCAGGAATGCGTCCCAGGATAAAATTCAGATCCTCGGTCAGGCCGTCGCAAAAAACCTCGTTCTCTTCGCCCCCGATACTGACCAGTGGCATCACCGCGATCCTGACCCGACCGTCAACAAATGGCGCCTTGATCAGCAGGTAGGTCACGGTACCCATGGCTGCGGTGACAAGCGCGCCCAGCAGCCAGGGAAATATCTTGTTGCGACGCAGGGGCTTCCAGTGCGGGGCCGACTCTACCTCTATACCTTTCTCGGTTATCTGCAGCAACCAGGTCATGAACAGCGCCACGGGAGCCCCGGCAACCGCAACCACGATGATGCCAGTAATCCAGCCGGTGGGTTTATCGCTGAACATCGGCGCGAAAATGTCGGCTATTTGAAGAAGTCCCCAGGCACCGATCCCATAGGCCACCATGACCTTGAACACTCTCCTCCGCTTCATTTCTTCCCACCACTGCCGCAGCCACGCAATGGACAAAACACCCGGCAGTTCCGGTGAGCGAGATGACAGGGGGGTCACCCGCGCCAGCAGCCGGTATCCCTGCCTGGGGATGGTCTGAATGAATGTGGGTTGGTGAGCGTCGTCGCCAAGAGCATGGCGAATCTCTGTGATGCTACGGGTCAGGGTTTCCTGGCTTACCGGGTGCCTGCCCCAGACAGCCGCCATGATCTGGTCACGGCTTACCAGCTCTCCCGGGTGCCCGGCAAGGTAGAGCAAGACCTCCATCGCGTGGGGATGTAGCGGAGCGTTTCCACCCGCAGTAATAACCAGGCCTTCCACCGGCCTGACTTCACAATCCCCCAGTCGGAATCCACGATGTAGCGGCATACCTCCATTCCCTTGGGAAATAACCACACTAAATGCAATGAAGTGTAGTTTACACCACAAGGGACAGGCAGGATTTACCCGACCAAATTCGGGAAGTAACTGGACCCAGACCAATTCTGAAACGCTGAATACAAAGCGAAATGCCCCACCCGGATTTGTCCGGATGGGGCATCATTTTCAGGCTGGAGCGATCTAGGACGAAACGACTACCTGCTCTCGCACCCGGTTCCTGAGACGCCCCACTGCCTTGCGGATGTCTTCAAGCATCAGGTAATTGACCGGAATCAACAGCAGGGTAATTGCCGTGGCAAACAGGATACCGAAACCCAGGGACACGGCCATGGGAATCAGGAACTGGGCCTGGGTGGATTTTTCCAGGATCAGCGGTGTCAGGCCGGCAAAGGTGGTCAGCGAGGTCAGCAACACGGGCCTCAACCTGGCGAGTCCGGCCGTATAGACCGCCTTGCTCAGTTCCATGCCTTCAGCGCGCCTGCGGTTCACGTAATCCACCAGCACCAGGGAGTCGTTCACCACCACGCCGGACAAGGCCAACATGCCCATGATGCTCATGATGGTCAGGTCCATGCCCATGATCAGGTGACCCAGCATGGCCCCGGCGACACCGAAGGGGATCACGCTCATAACAATCAGCGGCTGCAGGTAGGAGCGAAACGGAATCGCCAGCAGGGTGAAAATCGCGAACAGGGTGAACAGCATGCCTATTCCAAGACTCCGGAAAGAGTCCCTTTGCTCCCTGGCCTCACCCTCCAGGCTGAAGTCCACCCGGGGATAGGATTTCCGCATTTCCGTAAG
>JAOTSW010000289.1 GCA_029864735.1 Chromatiales bacterium
CATACGGTAACGTTCGTCCATTGGCACCAGGCGCTTTTTACAGTCTGCCAGGCCCGCGGCCCTTATCGCCTTGTCAATGCAATGGTGCGAATCTGAAGTGGTATAGATACAACTGTTTTCCACATCCCTCGCGCGTATGCCCATTGTTTCCCTGGCAGCGATAATCGCCGTCAGGTTAGCCATGCTCCCCCCCGAAGTCAGGTCGCCGCCGGCGGTTGCGGGATATCCGACCAAAACGGCCATCCACTGAACCAGTTGCCGTTCCATCTTCGCACCACCGGGTGAGGCGAAGGACACTCCTGAATAACAGTTGGTGATATCGGCAAGAAAATCCCCCCACGCTGCAGGATAGATTCCGCCGCCCGGTATGTACCCCATGTGGCCGCCTGAAGCCGGGTTTATGCCTTCGAAATTGACAGCTGTTCCCAGTGTTTCCAACAAGTCCGGAAAGTTCGCGGCAGATTCACTGAAGGCTTGCTCAAGGAGTTTGCTACGGCCTTTGTCAGGCTCAAATGTCCTGGTTACCGGCAACCGGTTCAGGAACGCCTCGGCATAACCGACGGCCTGTTCGGTCATTCTCTCGCGATACTCAGCGGGCGGTTCGAGTACGGCGGATTCCTGTTCGAGTTGTTTTATTTTTTTCAGCATTTGGTAACCGTTAGTGGATTGATTCTGTAATTAGCCGAGGCATACCCTTATGATCGACACATTATTTCAGATTTGAATCTATATAGGTTGCAAAATGAGCGAATTGGAAGACCGCAAGCAGGAAAACAGCGAATCGTCGAACGCGGCCGATCGAAGCGGGACGGCAAGCGCGCCGGATATCGGTGAGAAACCGATCGGCAAACAGTTCCGCGATGAGATTGAAAACCTGATCGGCCAACTGCAAACGGCCCTGGCAGACACCATTCGCGGTATGGACGAACGCCCTGCCCTGACCCTGGGTGCTGAGGCCGCCTTGGAGTCGTTGAAGGAACCTTTGCCGGATGAGGGCTGCGGCGCTAAAAAAAGCATCGAAAAGTTGTTGGAAATGAACGACCGGGCAGCTGCCAACACCGGCGGCCCAAAGTGCTTCCATTTTATTATCGGCGGCAATACGCCTGCAGCGATGGCGGCCGACATACTGGCAACTGCGTTCGAAACCGTCACCTATACCTGGGTGATCTCACCGGTAGGTGTGCAGATGGAACTCCAGGCGCTGGATTGGCTGAAAGAGCTCTTCGGCCTGCCCGCCTCCATGTCGGGCATCATGGTAACCGGTGCAACCATGGCTAATTTTGTCGGCATGGCCTCGGCTCGTCAGTGGTGGGGCGAGCAACATGGCTTCGATGTTTCCGAACAGGGAATGTCGGGAAAGCCGCAGATGCCGGTTTTAACCTCCGGTTTCATACACGCCAGCTCACTCAAGGTCCTGGCACTGCTGGGGGTTGGCAGGGGTAACGTACAACAGTTCTGCCGCGATGATTTCGGACGTCTCGATATCGATGCCATGCAGCGTGCACTCGAAGGTCTGAATGGCCAACCTGCCCTGGTCATTGTCAATGCGGGCGAGGTCAACAGTGGTGAGTTTGATCCGGTCAGTGACATGATCAAACTGGCGAGAAAGCACAATTGCTGGGTGCACGTTGACGGTGCATTTGGTCTGTTTGCGCGTATTTCACCACGGATAGCCCACTTCGCCGATGGTGTTGAACTGGCCGATTCCATTACCGTTGACGGCCACAAGTGGCTAAACGTACCGTTTGACTCCGGCTATGCATTCGTCAGGGACCAGGGTCTGATGACCCGCGCTTTCCGTTATTCAGCTGACTACTTGCCTGCAGCCGACAATCCCCGTCCTACGATGGGCGCCATAGGTCCAGAAAGCTCCCGCCGCGCGCGCAGTTTTGCCGTATGGGCGACGCTGAAGGCCTATGGGCGCCAGGGACATCGAAAGATCGTCGAGCATTGCCTCGACATTGCCCAGCATTTCGCCGCGCAGGTCAGCCTGCATGACAGCCTTGAACTGATGGCCGAAGTACGCATGAACATCGTGGCCTTTCGTTTCAACCCGGGCGGACTCAGCGAACAACAACTCAATGAACTGAACCAGCGTCTGGGTGAACTCGTTCTGGCCGATGGCCGCTTTCTCGCCGGCACTTCCAGGATCGGTGAAAGCACGATATTCAGACCGGCATTTTCAAACTGGCGTACACGTAAACAGGACGTCGAAGAATTTGCATCGGTCGTTGTCGAATTAGGCAGGCGCGCTTTATGAAACCGACAAAGTCGAAACCGCGGCCAGCGGGGAAAACCATCGCGATTGCCGGAAACATCGGCACAGGCAAATCGTCACTGGTTGAGTTCCTGACCCGCACCTACGGTATAAGACCCTTCTACGAACCCAATGATGAGAACCCCTACCTGCCGGATTTTTATCAGGATA
>JAOTSW010000121.1 GCA_029864735.1 Chromatiales bacterium
GTTGAAATGACCAGCCGATATCCGGAAGCATAGCGGCACGTTACCTGGCCACGACCACCCTGGAAGCGGATAACGAGGCCCTGGTAAGCGCCCGCACAGCCGGTGAAATCCGCGAGATTCACGTGGAAGAAGGTCAATACGTGAAGGCAGGCGATTTGCTCGCCACCCTGGATGGAGATCGCTTGCGCCTGGACAGCCTCAAGAGCGCGGCCAATCTCGCCAAACTTGAGCAAGAATACCAGCGCCAGGTCGAACTGCACGAAAAGGGCCTTGTAGCCGCCACCAACTTCGAGGATCTCAAGTTCCGGCTCCAGGCCCAGCGGGCAGAACACGATCTTGCCGAGCTCCAGTACAGCTACTCGAAGGTCAGGGCGCCTATTTCAGGTATCGTCGTGAATCGCCAGGTAAAGACCGGTCAATCCCTCAATGCGGGCGATCCGCTGATGTGGATTACCGACCCCGACTCGCTGCTGGCCCGAATTCAGGTTCCCCAGTCGGAACTGGACAAATTCGCCGTGGGCCAGCCCGCATCATTGCGCTTTGATGCCCTCCCCGGCCAGACACAGGATGCCGTGGTGTCCCGAATCAGTCCCACTGTCGATCCCGCTACCGGCACCTTCAGGATGCAGATATCCATAAGCGGCAACCAGGCAGAAATCGCCGCCGGCATGTTCTCACGGGTTCAAATTGCCTATGACATGCATGACAACGCGCTGCTGTTGCCCCAGAAGGCAATTATCGTCGAGGACACTGATTCGGTGGTTTATGTTGTCACTGACGGGGAAGCGAGGCGACGTGTAGTCAAGACTGGCATATCGGACGCAGGTATGACGGAAATCCTGGGTGGCCTTGAAGCCGACGAGACTGTCATACTTTCGGGCGGCAGCGGCCTGCGAGAAGGCACTCCGGTCGCCTCCGTGGGTGACAGCCAGGTTAACGCCGGCTGAAGCTCTCAACGTTTTTTAACTCAAACTTGCTGAGACAAGACCACCCAGAAAGGGAGCCGAAATGCAGCACCATAGAATCCTGAGTCTGCTATTGCTAAGTTTTGTGTTGCTGGCCGGTTGCCAAGGTAAGGGCCCTGACGACGAAAATAAATCTGAAGACGAAGAAGAGACCCCACCAGTACCTGTTGAGGTAGCCCAGGCAACCCGAGGCCAAATGCTCTCAACCTATTCTGGAACCGCCGCGATCGAGGCATTTGCCGAGGCCGACGTTATCGCAAAGGTAGGCGGTGAAGTTCAACAGATACTGGTCGAGGAAGGCGACGAGGTGAAGTCCGGCCAGATCCTGGCCATCCTGGATGGAGACCGCCTGCGCCTTGAGCTGAAACAGACCGAAGCCAACATGAACAAGCTGGATCGGGAATACAGGCGGAACCTTGATTTGCATGATCGAGGACTGGTCAGCGTCGGTGCCTTTGAAAACATCAAGTATGAACTGGATGCACTCAAGGCCGGGTATGAAAGAGCCCGTCTGGAGCTTTCCTATGTCGAGCTCAGGGCGCCCATAGAGGGCGTTGTTGCGGAGCGATTCATCAAGGTAGGCAATACCCTGAATCCTAACGAAAAGACCTTTCATGTCACAACACTGAAACCTCTGATCATCTATCTGTATGCCCCGGAAAAGGAATACCGGAAGATTATCCCGGGCCAGCAAGCCATGGTCGAAGTCGATGCCCTCAGGGGAAAGAGATTTCCTGCTGATGTGGCCCGGGTCAGCCCCGTCATTGACCCCATCAGCGGCACTTTCAAAGTCACAATCGAAATCGATGATCCCAGCGGCAACCTGAAACCAGGCATGTTCGGGCGCGTGCACATTGTCCAAGAGGTACATGAGAACGCCTTGCTGGTTCCCCGGGAAGCAATACTCGTGGATGGCGACGAAGAAGCCGTGTTCCTGGTTGAAGACAACAAGGCAATTCGAAGACTGTTAAGCACAGGCATCACCCGGGACGGATTAACCCAGGTCAATAGTGGCCTTACTGACGAAGATCGATTTGTGATCCTTGGCCAGGCTGGTCTCAAGGACGGCGCTACAGTGCAAGTTGTCAATGAACCTGCCGCTGTGAATGAAGAAGATGCTGAGTCAGCAACTGCCGAGAGTGAAAGCGCCGAGCCTGAAAACGGCGATGCCGCAACAGGCCAATAACAGATAGTAAATCAACGGGCAGCACACCTGCCCGTTCACCAAACAGGGAATAAATATGCGCCGGCTTATCGAGATCGCTACAGAGAGACGAGTCACAATTGCGATGTTTACGGTAGCTATCGTGCTGTTTGGCATGGTGTCGCTGTCACGCCTGAAGGTGAATTTACTGCCCGATATCTCCTATCCCACCATCACAATTCGCACCGAACTCACCGGCGGTGCCCCGCTTGAGGTGGAAAACCTGATTACCAAGCCGATTGAAGAAACGGTGGGCATTATCAAAAATGTGCGCCTGGTCAGATCGGTCTCGCGTTCGGGTCAATCGGACGTCATCCTGGAGTTTCTCTGGGGCACGGACATGGACATCGCGGGCGTTGACGTGCGCGAAAAACTGGACTTGCTGCTGTTGCCATTGGAGGCTGGGCGGCCGATGTTGCTGCGGTTTGATCCGGCAAACGAACCAATACTCAGGCTGGCCCTGAGAGAGAAACAGGGGGAAAGCGCCGAGCAGAGCACCGAAGGCCGCCTCAAGGCCTTGCGCCGACTCGCTGAAGATCGCTTGAAAACCGACCTGGAAGCTGTGGAAGGCACGGCGGCGGTAAAAGTCAGCGGTGGTTTGAAGGACGAAATCCAGGTTCGCGTCGATCAAGAACGCCTGTCGCAACTTGGCTTGAGCATCGACCAGGTGGCGAGTCGCCTCCGGGCCGAGAACGTGAACCTGTCCGGCGGGCGACTGGAACAAGGCAACCAGCGATTCCTGGTTCGCACCATTAATGAGTTTACCTCGGTAGAACAGATGGCCGATTCGATTATCGCCACTGTCGAAGACAGACCGGTATACCTTCGCGATATCGCTACCGTGACCCAGGGTTACAAAGAGCGCGAGGCCATCACCCGGGTCGATGGCAAGGAATCTGTCGAACTGGCTGTGTACAAGGAAGGCGATGCCAATACCGTACAAGTAGCCGACAGGCTCAAGGGGCAGTTGGGACGGGTACGGGCATCCTTACCGGATAACCTGGAACTAACTACGGTTTACGACCAATCCACATTTATCTCGGCAGCCATCAGCCAGGTCACCTCGGCGGCCCTGGGCGGCGGTCTACTGGCCATTATCGTACTGTTCGGCTTCCTGAGGGACGCCAGGGCCACACTGATTATCGGGCTGGCGATTCCGGTCTCTGTGATTGGTACTTTCCTGCTGATGTATTCCAGCGACGTCACCCTTAACATCATGTCCCTGGGTGGTATCGCCCTGGCGGTGGGTATGTTGGTAGATAACTCCATCGTGGTGTTGGAGAACATCGTCCGTAAGCGCGAGGAAGGCGAAAACCTGCTCGAAGCGGCGCGTTCAGGCACCGCTGAAGTGGCGATGGCGGTAACCGCCTCCACACTGACTACCGTGGCGGTGTTTTTTCCAATGATTTTTATTAGCGGCGTGGCGGGAGAATTGTTCAAGGACCAGGCCCTGACCGTTTCCTTTGCACTGGCATTTTCGCTGGTCGTAGCACTCACCCTGATACCCATGCTGGCGGCCCTGGGCTCAAGCCAGCGATATGCCGATGAAGCCGACCTTAGCAGTCCCTCATTATTCACCAAGCTGGCAGCCTTCGTGGTCAAGTTATTCCGCTGGGCTTTTGCCGGAATCAGTTGGGTTGTCGGCATGTTTATGGTGATCCCCTCCGCTGCCTTGCGCGCTCTGTACAACGCCGCCGCCAGCATCTACCCGGGAATCCTGGGATGGTCCCTGAGGAATCGGGGTATGGTGCTGATACTTGCCACGGCAGTGTTCGTATTCACCATGAGTCTTGTTCCCAGGCTCGGCACCGAATTGATTCCCCAGTTATCCCAGGGAGAATTTACCGTCGACATCCGCCTGCCCCCTGGCTCACCCCTGGCCGAAACCGATCGATCGGTTCTGAAAGTCCAGGAGAAAACCAGTCAGCTTGAGCAGGTTGCCATGGCCTACTCTGTTTCAGGTACCGGAAACCGCCTGGATGCCAGTCCGGTAGATTCCGGAGAGCACACCGGCTCCATCGCCGTGACCCTGAAAAAGGGCTCCGGTCGGGATACCGAGAACCAGGTGATGAATGCCATGCGCGCGGAAATGAAACAGCTGCCGGGCATGCAATACGAATTCTCGCGGCCCTCGCTATTCAGTTTCAGTGAACCACTCCAGGTGCAAATTTCGGGGCACGACCTTGAACGGCTGGCCCAGTACAGCGCCCAGTTGGTGCGAGCCATGTCCGGCTCGGACAGGTATTCCGATATCAAGAGCAGCATCGAGGAAGGAAACCCTGAAATCCAGATAGTTTTTGACCAGGAACGTGCCGCAAAGCTTGGCCTTGCCGTTCGCGACATTGCCAACCGTGTAGTGGCAAATGTGCGTGGTGAATTGGCCACCCGTTATACATGGCGCGACAAGAAAATTGACGTTCTTGTCCGCAGCGTTGACACACAAAAAGCCTCCGTAGAGGACATTCGGAATCTGATCGTCAATCCTGCCAGTGATCGTCCTGTGACACTGGGCGCCGTCGCGGACGTCGAGATTGCCAGGGGTCCATCGGAAATTCGACGGGTAGCACAGGAAAGAGTCGCAATTATCACCGCCAGCGTAAGCTACGGAGACCTGGGCACGGCGGTAACTGAACTTCAGTCCCTGGTTGATGCCATTGGTCCTCTACAGGGAATCTCGGCCAACGTCGCAGGGCAGAGCGAAGAAATGACGCAATCTTTCGACTCCATGAAATTTGCCCTGGCCCTGGCGGTATTTCTTGTCTACTTGGTCATGGCCTCCCAGTTCGAGTCCCTTGTCCATCCCTTTGTTATCCTTTTCACCATCCCCCTGGCCCTGGTGGGCGCAGTCCTGGGGCTGTATGTCACCGGCACTACGGTCAACGTCGTGGCCCTGATCGGTGTAATCATGCTTGCCGGTATTGTCGTAAATAACGCCATCGTATTGGTGGATATGATCAACCAGCTCCAGTCCAGGGGCGTGGAAAAGCAAGAAGCCATCATGAGCGCAGGTAAGGCCCGTTTGCGGCCCATCATGATGACCACCCTCACCACAGTGCTGGGACTGCTGCCTATGGCTATTGGCTTTGGCGAAGGCTCGGAAGTACGCACTCCCATGGCCATCACCGTGATCGGCGGCTTGCTGGTATCCACCATATTGACCCTGGTGGTCATTCCGGTGATGTACTCACTGATGGACCGTAAAAACTGGGAAAAATACGCAGCAACCCAATCTGTGAAGCTGAGCTAGGCGCGGAGGCGATATGAAACATACAGAAATTGCCTTACGCAGACCGGTTACAACGGTCATGTTCTTCCTGGCGCTAGCGCTGGTCGGAGGGTTGGCTACACGTCTGCTTCCGCTGGAAAAATTACCGGACATAGAATTTCCCGGGATATTTATCCAGGTACCCTACCAGGGCTCAACTCCTGAAGAGGTGGAGGAACTCATCACCAGGCCTATTGAGGAGGCACTTGCCACCTTGCCTGGTGTCCGTGAAATGAGTTCCACCTCCACAGAAAACATGGCCCAGATCTTTCTGCGCTTCGACTGGGACCAGGAAGTCTCGGCCAAGGGTATTGATGCCCGAGCCAAGGTAGACGCCATCCGCGACCAACTGCCCGCCGACGTGCAGAGAGTGCTGGTCTTCACTGGCTCGACCAGTGATCAGCCTATGTTGACCTTGCGGGTATCCAGTGACCGCGATCTGAGCGACAGCTACGACATGCTGGACCGGCTGGTAAAACGCCGTATCGAACGACTGGATGGGGTGGCACGCACCGAACTCCAGGGGGTAGAACCCAAGGAAGTCCGCATCCTGATGGATTCCAACCGGCTCGCGGCGCATGGAGTGAATATCAATGCCCTGCTGGAAACCCTGGAAAAGAGTAATTTCTCGGTTAGCGCCGGCCGCATTACCGACTCTGGACAACGATTCAGTGTAAGACCGCAAGGAGAATTCAGCTCCCTGGAGCAGATTCGCAACCTGGCGATTAACGACCGCAATCTGCGCCTTGGTGACGTGGCCCAGGTAGAAATGCGCAGCCAGGAACGAAACTATGGTCGACACCTGGATGGAAATTACGCAATCGGCCTGAACGTCTACAAAGCCACCGGGGCCAACATGGTGGAGGTGGCTGACAGGGTCAAGGCCGAGGTGGCGCAGATCGGCGAACTGCCTCAAATGCGTGGCATCAAGATTTTTGATTTGGATAACCAGGCGGAAAACGTCAAGGACTCCCTGAATGACTTGCTCTCCGCGGGCCTGCTGGGTGCGCTGCTGGCAATCCTTGTTCTATACCTGTTCCTGCGCCAGCTCACTACAACACTCATCGTCACCGCGTCGGTGCCATTCTCATTGCTCATCACCCTGGGTGTCATGTACTTCTCAGGGCTGACCCTGAACATCCTCTCTATGATGGGACTGATGCTGGGCGTGGGCATGCTGGTAGATAACGCGGTGGTAGTGACCGAAAGCATATTCCGCTACCGGCAGAAAGATCCGGAAAATCCCATGGCGGCAACCTTGAAAGGCGTAAAAGAGGTCGGGCTTGCAGTCATCGCCGGCACCGGAACATCGATTATTGTCTTTGCCCCCATCATGTTCGGTGCGAAGGTGGACATCACGGTATTTCTCGGCCATGTCGCATTGACCATCATGGTGGCGCTTGTCGCGTCCCTGCTGATTGCCCAGACACTGGTCCCCATGCTGGCTGCCCGGGTACCCCCGCCTCCGGTGCCGAAACAAACCAATTTCATGTACAAAGCCAGCAACGGTTATATGGGCCTGTTGCGCTGGACCCAGAACCATCCAATCTGGACCACCCTTGGAATCCTGGCGATCGTGGGTACCAGCTTCATTCCGATGAAACTGGTGAATTTTGATACCTTCCCCCAGGAAAGTTCCCGCCGGCTGTTCATGCCCTACTTCATCGAAGGCCAGCACTCCCTCGAGCGCATGGAAGAAGCGGTCAACAAGATCGAGGCTTTTCTGTTCGCTCACCGGGAGGAATTCGACATTGCCTCGGTATACAGCTATTTCGATACCGGGAACGTAGGGGCACAGACGCTGATTCTTCTCACCGACGAGGATGTGGCGACCTTGCCCACCAAGGAAATCATCAAGCGGATTGAAGAGGGCCTGCCCGAGATCATCATCGGCAAACCCAGCTTCAACTTCGAGCAAGGCGGAGGAGGCGGCGACGGCTTCAGCATCCAGATCATGGGTGACTCCACCGCTTACCTGAACGAGCTCTCAAAAGATGTGGTCCGGGTCCTGGGCAGCGTTGAAGGGCTGAAGGATTTACGCCCGGACAGTGAAACCGGTGATCGGGAAGTGCGCGTGTCGGTAGACCGGGACCGTGCCTCGGCAGTGGGTCTCACCACCAGGGAAATCGCTGGCGCCGTGGCCATTGCCATGCGCGGTCAGGTCTTGCGGGAATACCGTGGCGAAA
>JAOTSW010000290.1 GCA_029864735.1 Chromatiales bacterium
TGCCTCGTTCCTGAGCATGGCCATCGGCGCCGGCATGACTTCCGCCATTACCAATCCCCTGCATGCAGAAATGATGATGGCTATGCGTGGTGCTGACGTGATGATGGGCCATGACCCGCAATGCGCTGCCTGGCTGCGGGCCTATCGCGAACCGACTGCCCAGGGCGCCGAACGCGCCAACCGTCGTCGCCGCCGCCGTCCCTCTTGAGCAAGGACATCGCCACACCCATGAGCGACAGCAGCCCGAAAGACGCGCTGATTATATTTACCCCCTCGGGCAAGCGGGGGCGTTTCCCGTTGGGAACGCCGGTGCTGCACGCTGCCCGACAGCTGGGCGTGGATGTGGATTCCGTGTGCGGCGGTCGCGCTATCTGTGGCCGCTGCCAGGTACTGGTCTCCGAGGGCGAATTCTCCAAGTTCGGCGTCAGCTCCAGCGCCGCCAGCCTGAGCGGAATCAACGAGGTCGAGCAACGCTACGACATGCGCCGCGGACTCAAGACCAATCGCCGACTGGGATGCCAGGCACAGATCCTGGATGACGTGGTCATCGATGTACCTGCCAGCAGCCAGGTGCACCACCAGGTGGTGCGCAAGGCCCACGAGGTTCGCGACATCCAGCTCGATCCGGTGATTCACCTGTGCGTGGTGGATGTTGAAGAGCCGGACATGGAAAAACCCACCGGCGATTTACAGCGTTTGTTCGAGGCGCTGGCACGTGAATGGGATTTGCACGACCTGGTCTGCGACCTGCACGTGCTGCAGGGCCTTCAGCAGACCCTGCGCGAGGGCAACTGGCAGGTCACCGTCGCAGTGCGACGGGGCGCCCGCATCGTCGCCGTCTGGCCCGGATTCCGGGAACGGGTGCATGGCATTGCCCTGGACATTGGATCCACCACCATTGCCGCCCACCTGAGCGACCTGACCGATGGCGAAGTGCTCTCCAGCGCGGGCATGATGAATCCGCAGATTCGTTTTGGCGAGGACCTGATGAGCCGGGTGTCGTTTTGCATGCAGAACGAAAATGGCGCGGCTCAGCTCACCGCTTCCGTGCGCGAGGCGATCAACGAACTGATCGTCCAGGTTACCGAGCAGGCCGAACTTGTCCCCGCAGACATCATGGAGATCACCCTGGTGGGTAATCCGGTGATGCATCACCTGGCCCTGGGCATTAACCCCGAGCACCTGGGCGTCGCACCGTTTGCCCTGGCCACCGATGGCGCCGCCAGCCTGCGAGCCGAAGAGCTTGGACTGGACATCCACCCCGGGGGGCATATCTACGCCCTGCCCTGTATCGCAGGCCATGTGGGCGCGGACACTGCCGCGGTCATACTGGCCGAGGCGCCCCACCAAAGGGATGACATCACCCTGATCGTGGATGTGGGCACCAACGCCGAGATAGTCCTGGGCAATCGTGATCGACTACTGGCCGCCTCCAGCCCCACCGGGCCGGCCTTCGAAGGCGCACAGATAAGCTCTGGTCAACGGGCCGCCCCGGGCGCTATAGAGCGGGTGCGCATTGACCCGCAAACCCTGGAGCCACGCTTCCGGGTGATCGGCAGCGAGCTGTGGTCAGACGAGCCGGGCTTTGACCAGGTCATCGACCAGACCGGGGTCACCGGAATTTGCGGCTCGGGCATCATCGAGGCCGTGGCGGAAATGTTGCTGGCAGGAATCATCAGTCGGGATGGCGTGATCAACGGCGAGTGCGCCGCGCGCAATCCGCGTATCAGGCCAGAGGGTCGTACATTCAGCTACACGCTGTTTGAGGGCGAACCCGGCGTGTGCATCATCCAGACAGACATACGCGCCATTCAGCTGGCCAAGGCTGCCCTGTACGCCGGTGCGAGACTGTTGATGGAACGCTTTGGCACTGACAAGGTGGATCGCATCCGCCTGGCCGGCGCCTTTGGCAATCACATCGATGTGAAGTACGCCATGGTGCTGGGCATGATCCCCGATTGCGACCTGGGTGAAGTCTCCTCGGCAGGCAATGCCGCCGGCACCGGCGCGCGCATCGCACTGCTCAACTGCGCCTCCCGGGACGAGATCAGCGCCCTGGTTCGCAGGGTGGAGAAAATTGAGACCGCGGTGGCTCCCAATTTCCAGGAATACTTCGTGAACGCCCTGGCCATACCCAATCGCGTGGATCCATTCCTGCGACTGAGGGAACAGGTCGTGCTGCCCGAGGACAGTGGCGCCGATGCCAGCGAGGGCAAACCCCGCAGGCGGCGACGCAAGCGAAACCCGGAATAAACCTTAAGCGAATGAAAAACGCCGCCCGATGGGCGGCGTTTTCATTATGTCTCTAGCCCTTGCGACGACGTCGGCGACGACGCCCTTCAGCTTCGGCCACCGGAGCCGCAGCAACGGGTAGTTCAGGCAGTTCGGTCTGCTTTTCCATGCCCGCCAGGATGATCCTGCGCA
>JAOTSW010000025.1 GCA_029864735.1 Chromatiales bacterium
GATGGCCCGGAAACTGCTTTTCAAACCGGGGTATTTAGATATTCCACCCGGGGCCAATCGGAGTCGGAACAAGTGGTTTACGTAAGATTTGAAAGCCTGCTGGTGAAGAAGGACGGGAAGTGGCTGGTGGTGATGGAGCGGCAGCTAGGGCTCGTTGACGAGGCAGATTGGGCTGCACGGTAGTTAAAACTTTGTTACGGTTTGACCGGGCATCTGAGAAGCAGTTCTTGATTGGAGATCGGCATGAGCGGCACAGCAATTGGTGGAGCACTGGTAGTGTTTATCGTCGTCGTGATTGCCGTGGTTTCCTCCGCGCGCAGCAAAAAGAAAAGGGCTGTGTCTTCTGAAGACGCTGATTGATTAGGCCGGCGAGCGATAGCGAGAATCCCAGGCACAGGAACAGAAGGTAAGTGAGTCGAACCGGATTTACTGACTGCAGAATTTCGGTCCGACTCCACGTCTCGAATTTAGGCCTCGTCCTGAAAAATTTCTTCTATGGTGAGTTCGAACAAGCGGGCCGCCTTGAATGCCAATGGCAAGCTGGGATCGAACTTGCCTGTCTCGATCGCATTGATGGTTTGTCGTGAAACTTCCAGCGCATTGGCTAGTTGGGCCTGGGTCCAGTCGCGTTCGGCACGCAGTACCTTGAGACGATTTTTCATTTGTACCGCCTGTTTCCCAGGATGGTCCCGACTAGGTAGGTCAGAGAAACCAGTATCACCAGGTGTGAAATTTGCGCCTTCAGTGGCAGGAGGTGGGTGACTTCTATCAGTGAATAGCCCAGGCCAAATACGATGCCCACGCCCAGGGCCAGTGCCATGGCTTCAAGAGCGACTTTTTTCTGTAGTTCATCCAGCCCATCCAGGTGCCGCTTGTTGGCCGTTATCATGCCTATGCCCATGGCGAGGTTGATGAAAATGGCCAGGGCTGTGATCAGGTTGTTGTCGCTCCACAGGAAGATGGGCCCGAAAGCGGCAACAGCCATGCTCAGGGTCCATGCAAGAGTCCAGTAAGCGAGGCGGCGAGTGCTCTTGCGGGTGCGAGCTTTCCAGTCGCCCGTCTTGCTAGCCAATTCGTTCATAAGTAGTGTTTCCTTGTCTTTGTGTAAAGGCAGCTTGACTAAAAGATAAGCAAGCTAGTTTGAAATGTCAAGGAAAGTTGACATTAAGGAAAGTTACTACGACTTCAGTGGCTGCTGACTGAGCCCTGCCCGGCGGGTGCAGGGAGGCGGCTGCATGGCCTTGCTGGGGGCGGAGGCACGCATTGCATTGCCATTGCTGATCGCGGTAGCGACCTCGCTGGCCGATTGCAGACTTTTTCCGCCGAATTTCGTACCCTGAAACACTGCCCGCTGGCAGTAGACCATCAGTCGGGCACATTTTCAGACTCCAGGAGCACATCATGGCGGGTGGCTGGGCCCACGACGGGGCCGTACAGGAACAGATAGACGCGAGCGTGGAGGACGGCGTTCGACGTGCACGCAGCAAACTGCCCCAGGGCGAGAGCCTGAGCCGTTGTGAAGATTGCGATGAGTCGATTCCCGAGGCACGGCGAGTCGCCATTCCCGGTGTGCGTCGTTGCGTTAACTGCCAGGAATCCCATGACAGCGCCGAGCGTGCCAGCAGCGGCTACAACCGTCGTGGCAGCAAGGACAGCCAGCTCAGGTAACTGACCAGGACAGGTTGAATGTTGGCGCGACAAGTGAGCATGGTGAAACTTATCCTGTCTTCAAAGCGCCCGCCGACCGGCCTTGCGACTCGAATTGCGCATCCGCTATTTGCTCCCGTGGAGTTTTGCTAATGCCGGGGGGATTCAAAGTCCGAAACGTATTCTTTGCCCTGCTGGGCGCGGCGGGCCTGGTGTTCAAACCGCTGTATGCAGGACCCTTTCAGGAGTTTGTCTTGTCCTACGGTGGCAATTTCTCGGTGTCCTTCGCGCTGTATTTCGCAGCCATCAATGCCAGCGTTAATACTGCCTATCCCAGGTTCCTGGCCGCGCTTCTTGTGCTGGTGGCAGTGCAGGCATTCGAGTTGCTGGATGGATTCGGGGTCATGGCCAATGTGTATGATCCACTGGACCTGCTGGCGAATTTTGCCGGAGTCGGCTTCGCGGTCCTGGTGGACCTTGCCTCATTGGCAGCCCTGCCTGGTTCACCCAGGCAGAGCCAGTAGCGCCGGGGGAACAAAAAGCATGCCGACATCGAATGCTGAAAAAGAATTTGTGCGTTACGTGGTTGAGCTGATGCAGTCCCTGGGTCCGGTTCGCTCGAAACGCATGTTTGGTGGTCACGGAATCTTCCTCGAAGGCCTGATGTTCGCCCTGGTGATTAGCAGCACCCTGTATCTCAAGGTGGATGAGGAGACCCTGGCTGATTTCGAGGAAAGGGGCCTTGGGCCGTTCTCATACAGCAAGCAGGGAAAAGAATTCTCCCTGTCATATTTCGAGGCGCCGGAAGAGACAATGGAAGATGAGGATGAGATGCATGCCTGGGCTGGAAAGGCATATTCGGTGGCCCTCAGAGCGGCCGCCAAAGGGAAGAAAAAGAGTTGATTGTGCCTGCCAAAACATTAATGCTCGGGGCACCACCAGGCCTTTTGTTATATGGTGTAAGTCTGGTCGGAATACACGAAGAATTTTATAGAGGATGACGCTATGCCTTGGTGGGGATGGATAATTGTCGGGGCGCTGTTGTTCGGCTCCGAACTCATGTTGGTGGACGCCGCGTTCTACCTGGTTTTCATCGGCGCTGCCGCCATCATTACCGGATTGACGGTGATGGCCGGGGTCGGATTGGAACTGTGGGCCCAATGGTTGCTGTTTGCCGCCTTATCGATAATTTCGATGGTCCTTTTCCGCGAGCGCATCTACCAGAAACTCCGGGCCGTTAAGAACGATTATCCCTCTGGTCTCTCTGGCGAGACTATTCGCCTGGACGAAGATCTTGCCCCTGGTGAAAGCTGCCGTCATAACTATCGCGGCACCACCTGGACCGTATTGAACAGCGGATCCGAGGCGATCGAAAAAGGCAAGGATATACAGATCCAGAAAGTAAACGGATTGACGCTTGTTGTCGGTCAAACGCAATAATTAACTCGAAAACAGGGTAGCCCAACATGTTTCAAAATGAACTTTTTTTCGTCACGGTAGTTATCGCGATTATCGTCATCGTGGTACTGGCAAAGACCGCGGTCATTGTTCCCCAGCAAAGTGCGTTTGTGGTGGAAAACCTGGGTAAGTACAGCCGTACGCTGAGAGCGGGTTTTCATATTCTTGTTCCATTCATTGAGAGGGCTGCCTACAAGCACAGCCTGAAAGAACTGGCCATCGACATCGCCGAGCAAATTTGTATTACCAAGGACAATGTACAGGTGGGCGTCGACGGAGTGCTGTACATGCAGGTGTTGGACCCGGAACGGGCCTCTTACGGAATCACCGACTACAGTTTTGCCATATCCCAGCTGGCCCAGACCACCCTGCGTAGTGAGATCGGCAAGATCGACCTGGACCGGACTTTTGAAGAGCGGGGATCGATTAACAGCAACGTGGTATCCGAGTTGGACAAGGCGTCTGACCCCTGGGGAGTGAAGGTTTTGCGCTACGAAATCAAGAACATCAACCCGCCCCGCGATGTTCTGAGCGCCATGGAGAAGCAGATGCGCGCCGAGCGTGAGAAGCGTGCGGTGGTGCTGACCTCTGAAGGCGAGCGTGACGCGAAGATCAACGAGGCTGAGGGTCAGAAGCAGCGAGTAATTAAAGAATCCGAAGCGGTCAAGCAACAACAGATTAATGAGGCTGACGGCGAGGCCCAGGCTATCCTGGCGATTGCCACGGCCACCGCCGAGGGGCTACGCCAGGTTGCGGCCGCATTGAATGAAGAAGGCGGTGAGGCGGCGATGAAGCTGCGTGTGGCCGAGGACTATGTTGAGCAATTTGGCAAACTGGCCAAGGAAGCCAACACGCTGGTTGTGCCGGCCAATCTTGCAGATATCTCCTCGATGATTGCCCTGGCTACCAATATCGTTAAGAAGAGCTAGGAAAATCGTTTCCCGGGATTGCGACGGCTGAGCAGCCCCACGGAAAGAGACAGCTTGAAAAGGAGGAGGGGTTTTGACCAGACACGCCGGCTTGTTGCCCATACTTGGGCTGATGGCATCCTTCACGGCCTGTTCCCCGGAGGTCCAGGCCCGGGAAGAAGGCACGCTGGTGGACCTGTCATGGTTGTCCGGGTGCTGGGCTGGCGTAGACGGCGAAACCGGATCGGTGGAACACTGGATGACCCCCGCCGGCGGGGTCATGCTGGGGATGAGTCGCACGGTTCGCAATTCACGAACAGTTGCCTACGAGTACATGCAAATTCGCCAGTCCGATGACGGTCGTATCGAGTACACCGCAATGCCTTCCGGCCAGCCGGCAGCCTCCTTCGCGATGGTTGGTCTAAGCGATTCGGAAGTGATTTTTGAAAATCTGGACCATGACTTTCCCCAGCGCATTATTTACCGCCTGAAAAAGGACGGAAATCTTGAGGCAAGCATCGAGGGTGATGTGGACGGGCAGGCGAGGACGGTCGCCTTTCCGATGCGGAGTATACCTTGCAGGCCCCCGCCGCCTGATGGCGACGAGTGATCGCCAGTCCCGGAAAATAAGCACCCCTTCAACCCTTTCTCAGGTTGGATAGCCGGAGCACGGGATTGATTCGTCACAGAAACAGGCAGACACTGGGTTTCTGCGTCTGTTAGGGAGTCAAGCCATGAGAACCTGTTCGTTGGTCCTGATCGCCGCCTTGCTGTTATCTGCAGGTTGCCAATACGATTCGCCTCTTACCGAGGAGCACAGCCTCCCTATTGACCCCGCCTTGCTTGGTGTGTGGGAAGAGATCTCGGATGATGGAGATCCGCTTGAGGGGATGGACAGGATGGTCATCCTGAAATTCTCTGCAACCGAATACCTGGTCCACTATCCGGTTAAAAAAGATGGCGAGTATTATCGGGCATATCCCTTTAACCTGGGGGGAGTGAACGGCGTTCAAGTGGAATTCCTGGGATCGGGAAGCGGTCCGATTGAAGAAGGCGAAGAGGATGTTTATATCGTGGCATCCTACTCACTCAGTAGCGGCGAACTCGAAATAAAAATTCTGAATGAAAAACTGGTCCATGATGAGCTAAGTGGAAGTGCTGCGATTCGAGAGGCATTCCTGAAAAACAAGGATGCAAAAGACCTGTTTACCGACCCAGGCAAATTCAGACGATTAGAAAAACAGGACTGATTATTCAGGAAAACAAAGCGCCACGGCTCGTGGAGTCGGGAGGGATTACTGCGGTTTAGCTGCGGGGTATCCGGAGCCTTTTTTCATAGAGGCGGGGGAGAATTATTGGCCCGGCACACGCCGAGATAGGTAAACTATAGTCTGTTCATCGGAAGGCGAAGTTATGATTACGGGCAAAGAGGCGCTTGAGCGACTGCGGGAAGGCAATAAGCGTTTTGTATCCAATGTTGGTGGCGGCCAGGTCCAGCTACATTCAACTCGGCCGGCCGAGCTAAACCAGCCCCACCAACCCCTGGCCATCGTACTGGGTTGTTCGGACGCCCGGGTCCCGGCGGAAATCGTATTCGACCAGGGCCTTGGGGACTTGTTTGTGATCCGGGTGGCCGGCAATATCGTGGCGCCATCCCAGGTGGGCAGTATCGAGTTTGCGGCATCCATGTTTGGAACCCGGTTGGTGGTGGTTCTTGGGCATACCCAGTGCGGTGCCATCCAGGCCACCATTGCGGAATTGCAGCAGCCCGTTGCAAATCAGTCGCTTAATTTACGGGCGATTGTTGATCGGGTTCGTCCATGTGTAGAAGGCTTGTTGAAGACCGACCTTCGTCACGACATGGCAGCGTTATCAACGCGGGCGGAGAGGGACAATGTCCGGGCATCGGTCAACAAGTTGAGACATGGCTCCACCATTCTTGAGCAGCTCATTAGTGATGAAGGCCTGCTGATTGTGGGCGCCGAGTATTCCGTGGAAACCGGACGGGTTGAGTTTTTTGATGGCGTGGACATCGCCTGAGCCGGCCAGGCGTTACCCACGACCATCGGGCGTCTTTAATTAGAGTGCTGCCGCCCAGGCGTGGACGCCCCTCGCTGCTGATTCGGGTCTTTTTGCATGCTTGCTGTCGAGAATTGCTGACCCCAAAGTCCTATCGCGGCGCGTAAATTAGAGTCATTCCAAGTTATTGATTATATGAGACCTATTCTGTCTAATGATAAATGTTAGTACAAGCTGACAAGAATATTTAGAACAGAAGAAAGACCAAGGGGACCTCTATGGAATACTTCAATTACTTTACTGATGCCCTCTCTAGATACACAGAGTTCAACGGCCGGGCCACGCGCACGCAATTCTGGATGTATGCGCTGATTTACGTGATTATCGGTGCGGTCCTGGGGCTGATCAGTGGATGGTTGGCTTTTATCTTCGACTTGGCCTTGCTGTCTCCGACCCTGGCCATTGGCACCCGGCGGCTGCACGATATTGATCGGCCCGGATTATGGCAGTTGCTTTGGCTCGTTCCGGTGATCGGCTGGATCGTGCTGCTCATATTCTTTGTCCAGCCCAGTGGCGGAGATAACGACTACGGTCCCGCGCCTCAAGCGAGCTAACCCGGGGGCCACGAATCGCTGATAGTTTCAACCGGGGTGTCGCGTACACCCCGAAGTCGCACCCATTGTCGCGACTGCGTAATGCCGCTGGTTGAGGAGTATAATTTTAGCCGTGAACTCCAATGAACTGTTCCACAACCAAGGATGGAGGAAGGGGCATGTTGCACAGAGAACGGCATCGTACACAGCGTATTGGTTGGCTCAGGGCTGCTGTCCTTGGAGCTAACGACGGCATCGTGTCCACGGCCAGCCTGGTGGTTGGCGTCGCAGCCGCCAGCGCCGGGTATTCCCAGGTGCTACTGGCAGGTGTCGCAGGACTGGTTGCGGGCTCAATGTCCATGGCGGCGGGGGAGTATGTGTCGGTCAGTTCCCAATCGGACACTGAAAAGGCTGACCTGGCCCGGGAACGACGCGAACTGGAGGCTGATCCGGTGCACGAGCACCGGGAGTTGACCGCCATCTATGTTCAACGCGGCCTTACCGAAGAGCTTGCCCAGCAGGTGGCAACTCAGTTGGAAGCGAAAGATGCTTTGGGCGCTCACATGCGAGACGAGTTGGGAATATCCGAGACGGTTAGCGCAAATCCGATACAGGCGGCGTTGGTATCAGCGACTACCTTTGCGGTGGGCGCGTCACTGCCGTTGATGGTTGTGGTTCTGGCTCCCATGCAAGGCATTGAGTCAATCGTGTCAGCAACATCCCTGGTGTGTCTTGCCGTCCTGGGGGCCCTGTCTGCCTATACCGGTGGGGCACCAGTTTGGACAGGGGCCGCGCGTGTTACATTCTGGGGTGCCCTGGCAATGGCCCTGACCGCAGTGGTGGGCCGCCTGTTCGGCGCGGTGGTATAGAGCGTCGGGTTCCGGGTTTGTCAGTTGAAAATCAAGTGAGGCTTAAATGAGTTTTCTGATCGGGATCACGGTGCTGCTGTGTTACCAACTGATCGGAGAGGTCCTGGTTTTGCTATCGGGAATTCCGGTTCCTGGTCCGGTGGTAGGAATGGTCCTGTTGCTACTGACGCTATTGGCCAGGGGCAAAAGCGCAGAGTCGCTGGATGGCGCTTCTACATCCCTGTTGAGTCACCTCTCCTTGTTGTTCGTCCCGGCAGGCGTTGGAGCGATGCTGCACTTCCAGCGCATCGGCAGCGAGTGGTTGCCGATTAGTGTTGCACTGGTGCTGAGCACATTGCTCACCCTGGTAATCACGGCCCTGGTGATGCGATCACTGCTGAGATGGCGCGCCAGGGGAGGGTCGGCGAGTGACTGAGACGGGCCTTTCCACGCTCTGGGTGTATTTGTCGGCATCGCCACTGCTGGGCTTGATTATTACCTTGCTGGCTTACATCGTGTCCTATCGACTGTATGAGGCGGCCAACCGTAATCCGCTATTGAATCCTGTTGCGCTGGCCATGCTGATTCTGATGGCGCTGTTGTTTGTAACAGATACCCCGTACAGCACGTATTTTGAAGGCGCACAGTTTGTTCATTTCCTTCTCGGGCCGGCCACCGTTGCGCTGGCGGTTCCCCTGTACCAGCAGTTCTCTAAATTGCGCGCCCTGTGGCCGGTAATCCTGGCGTCCATCCTGACTGGTGTTTTTGTGGCGACGACGAGCGCCGTGGGAATAGCGTGGTTACTCGGGGGGACCCCGGAAACGCTACTGTCCCTGGCACCGAAATCTGTGACCACGCCGGTCGCTATGGGTATCTCCGAGACGATTGGAGGGCTGCCTTCCCTGACTGCGGTGATGGTGGTGGTCACCGGTATTCTGGGCGCTGTGTTTGGCACCCGAATTTTCGATGCCATGGGGATTGAGCGGGACGATGTACGCGGTCTTGCCATGGGCGTCGCTGCTCACGGGATTGGCACGGCCAGGGCATTCCAGGTAAGTCACCAGATGGGTGCCTTCTCGGGTCTTGCCATGGCGCTGAGTGCGATGGCAACGGCGCTGTTGCTGCCCTGGCTGCTGGGCATGCTGGGCCTGGTGTCCTGAGCACCCCAGGTCCACGCGTTGGAAGTTTTATCTTATACACGGATAATGGCGCTTATCCGTTCGGGCCCGGTCATGCCTGTCTGTTACCCCCTTCAACTGGTTGAGTGAAAAACATGGCTGCACGAGACAGTAACGGCACCGAGTTGGTTGATGGAGATTCCGTCCAGGTAATCAAGGACCTGAAGGTGAAAGGGACATCCGCCACCCTGAAACGGGGTTCGGTGTATAAGAACGTCCGCCTGAGCTCTAATGATGAGCAGGTGGAGTGCCGCCAGGGAAAGTCCACAATTGTGCTAAAGACATGTTTTTTAAAGAAGGTCTAGCGGAAACGGTGGCTTCACTTCCCACGGGTGCCTGATGAAGAAAATTCTTCCCCTGATTGTTGCATTGCTGATCGCTTACCTGGCGTACCAACAGCTTCCCCAGACATCGAATGCACCGGTCACCGGCTCCCAGGGTCAGCTTAGCCACGCTCCGGCCAACCAGGCGCTGTTTTCTGCCATGGAGAACCGGCGCAGCGATGTCCAGTTGGAGGCGGTGGGGACCGTGGTGAAGATTCTGGCAGATGACAATGATGGCAGCCGCCACCAGCGTTTTCTCATTCGCGCCGGTTCGGGTCCCACGGTGCTGGTTGCTCACAATATTGACCTTGCTCCGAGGGTGGCCGACCTGGTCATCGGGGATATAGTCACAATTTACGGTGAGTACGAATGGAATCCCAAGGGTGGGGTTCTTCACTGGACCCATCACGATCCGGCCGGCCGCCATGTGGGTGGCTGGATCAAGCACGAAGGTCAAACTTACCAGTAGACCGGCGCCACCATCGGCCGGGCTTATAGAAGGAGCCTGCTGGGTTCATGAATAGCCGTCTTGAATTACGTGCTCCGTTTCGCGAGGACCTGGAACTTTTTTTCGAGTTCCAGAGAGATCCTGTCGCGATAAAAATGGCGGGATTTCGTCCTCGTAGTCTCGAGGCCTTCATGGAGCACTGGGGGAAAATCCTGGTAGATCCAAAGGTCATGAAAACTACCATTGTCTGGGACGGTCGGGTCGCGGGAAACATTGTTTGCTTTGATGTGGATGAGAAGCGAACCGTGGGGTATTGGCTAGGCAGCGACTACTGGGGAAAGGGCATTGCCACGGATGCGTTGAAACAGTTCGTCAGACGGGTGCCGGAAAGGCCTTTGTATGCGTATCTGGCAGCACATAATCACGCCTCGCGCCGGGTCCTGGAAAAATGCGGATTCACCATGCAAGGCTGTGTGAGAACGCCCTACGGGCTGAGCCCACTGGATGGCGAAGAGTTGTTAATGAAGCTGGATGACGAACAGGTCTGACGCCTGGGTTACTCGATTCGCGCCATCGGATAGTGTTTTTTACCGGGGGACAATGGCACAGTGCCAGAGCTTCCAGTAGTCTTGGTCAATCTTCTGGATTTTTTGCAGGGTCGCCGGCGCCGCGCACCCGCCTGACAAAATAAGGGTGATTATCATCATGAATTTTCTTCGCTTGTTGCCTGTCATTCTCAGCTTGTTGCTACTCGCTGCACATTTTTACCGTGCAGGGATAGTGCCGGTGGCAGGCTTGTGCCTGGTGTTGCCGGCACTACTGTTTTTCAGACAGCGCTGGGTGCCATGGGCAATGCAGGGAGCGTTAGTCCTGGGTTCCCTGGAGTGGCTTTTATCTTTGTATCGTTTTGCTTCCCTGCGGATTGCCCTGGACCAGCCATGGACTCGCCTGGCCATTATTCTTGGCTCAGTGGCCCTGTTCACGGCGATGTCTGCACTGGTGTTCAGAAGCAGGGCTGTGAAGCAACGTTATTCCCCCAGCACTGATTACATCGCCTGAGTTTGAACCGATAAGCAGGAATCATGGTAATTGAACGGTCCATTTGCACTTCAAACTGACCGCTTGTTGCTGGAACATTTCAGCTTCGAAGACTGTGGGTTTATTTTACGTCTTCTTAACGAACCCTCATTCATTGAAAATATTGGTGACAAAGGTGTACGGGACCTGGAAGGAGCTCGTGCCTACCTGCGTGATGGACCCATAGCCAGTTACGCGGCTAACGGGTTCGGATTGTTTCGGGTAGGCCTGAGACAATCCGGTGATTGCATTGGCATGTGTGGTCTGATTTCACGGGAAATACTGGAAGACGTGGATATTGGTTATGGGTTCCTGCCTGAGTTCTGGGGGCAGGGCTATGGGATTGAATCGGCCGCTGCGGTTATGCGTTACGGGCGTGAGCAATTGGGCCTTAAACGTATCGTCGCCGTTGTATCACCGGGAAATACTTCCTCGATAAAGTTGCTGCAAAAGCTTGGAATGCAAAATTCCGGCAAGATTCGCATGGCTGACAATGAGCCCGAGATAGATTTGTTTGCCTGATTTCCAGCGTTCCACGACCCGGCGTCTAATGCAGGAAGTTACCTATAGGTTATAGTTTGCCCAGAGTCTGGAAGGAGATTGAAGATGATTACAGCAGGCATCGCAGTCGCCGCCCCGGTGGTCTTGGATAAAACAAAAACCATTGAGAAGGCCGTAGGCATCATTCACGAAGCGGCCGGCAAGGGCGTGAACCTACTGGTGTTTCCGGAAACATTTATTCCGGCTTATCCTGCCTGGGCCTGGCGCCTGCGTCCCGGTGGCGATTTCGGGTTGTGCGAGGAACTTCACGCCAGGTTGTTTGATAACTCGGTGGATCTGCAGGGCGATGACCTGGACCCGCTCAGGGCCGCGGCCGCGGAGCACGCCATGACCATCGTCATGGGTATGAACGAGCGCGAAGGGCGTTTCAGCCGCGGCACCCTGTACAACGCCTTCGTCATAATTGGCCCTGATGGCAGCATCCTTAACCATCACCGCAAGCTCATGCCTACCAACCCGGAACGCACGGTCCATGGTATGGGCGATGCACGGGGCTTGAAAGTGGTGGATACCCCCTGTGGCCGCCTGGGCGGATTGATCTGCTGGGAGAACTTCATGCCCCTGGCTCGCTATGGGCTGTATGCACAGGGTGTGGAAGTGTATGTTGCGCCCACCTACGACCAGGGGGACGGTTGGGTAGGCTCCATGCAGCATATTGCCCGGGAAGGGCGTTGCTGGGTGCTGTCGGCGGGTACCTTGCTTCGGGGCAGTGATTTTCCTGCAGATTTCCCTGGAAAGACGAAGCTATTTCCGGATGAGGATGAGTGGGTAAATCCCGCCGGTTCTGTGGTGGTGGCGCCAGGTGGTGAAATCGTGGCCGGACCCCATTTCCGGGAAGAGGGTATTCTCACTTGCGACCTGGACCCCTCGAGAAGCGCCCATGCCAAGCGCTCTCTGGATGTTGCCGGTCATTACGCCCGGCCGGACCTTTTCGAGCTGGAAATAGACCGTGATCCCCAGGAACCTTTTGAGTGGGACTGATCGGTGTCCTGTCTCGATCGTGTTATGCCGTGTTGGTATGGAGCCAAGTCTTGATGTCGCGTAAAGAAATCTTTCCACCATTGCGCGGCCATCGGTCACCCGCTTTGCCGGGGCAATCTGCCCGATGAAGACTGATATCGGGCAGGGCGACGAACCCCTTCCACGTCAATTTTCTGTAATCGCTCTTTGGTTGTTGGTGATTAACGGGATCATCGGTGCCGGTATTTTTGGCGTACCCGCCAGGGCGGCTGAATTGCTTGGTGCGTACAGCCCGATTGCGTTTGTCCTCTGCGGATTGTTGATGCTGCCGATCATGTTGTGCTTCGGCGAAGTCTCCAGTTATTTCCGGGGCACCGGTGGGCCGATCCTCTACACCCGGGCGGCATTTGGCTCGATAGTCGGATTTCAAACCGGGTGGACCTTCTACGTGGCCCGCACCATGGCTTTTGCCGCCAATATCAATTTGCTGGTGAGCACCCTCGGGTATTTCGTACCGGGCATAGACAAGGGGGCAAGCCGCCTGGCTATCCTGTTCCTGATTTGCGCTTCCCTGGTCTGGGTGAACGTCATCGGGGCCAGGCAGGCCATGCGCTCCCTGGGTGTGCTGACAGTATTGAAAATGCTGCCGCTCGTGGCGCTGGTGGCGGTGGGTATATGGAATGTACCTGCGGAATTTTTGCCCGCCCCCCAGGTGCTGGCTCCGGCTGTATCTGAATGGGGTACGGCGTTGATTATCCTGGTGTATGCCTTCGTGGGTTTCGAGTCGGGACTGGTGCCTGCAGCCGAGGCCCGGGATCCCCAGCGTGATATGCCACGAGCGCTAATCCTGGCGCTGGTCGTTGCCACCCTCTTGTATGGGCTGGTCCAGGCGCTTTCGGTGGCTGTGTTGCCGGACCTGGCGAGCTCGAAGCGTCCCCTGGTGGATGTTGCGGCGGTATTGATGGGCCCGGCAGGCGCGGCCCTGGTGATGGCCGGGGTTATCGCCTCCGTGGGGGGTAATGTTGCCGGTGCGATGTTTTCAACGCCCCGGGCCAGTTACATGCTTGCCCGGGAGGGAACCCTCCCCCAGTGGTTTGCCGGGGTGCATCCGCGATACAAGACGCCCAGCCGGTCGGTGATATTTTTCGGCGTCGCTTGCTTCGCCCTGGCGGCCTACGGATCGTTTGCCTGGCTCGCGGGTATGAGTGTGCTGTCACGTCTTCTCATCTACCTGCTTTGTATTGCGGCCATCCCGCGACTTCGTGGCAAGTTCGGAGAGGATAAAGCACGCTTCCACCTGCCCGGTGGATACCTGATACCGATTTGTGGCGCCGCCGTGTGCGTGTGGCTGCTAAGCCAGGTGTCCCTGGATGCGGTGATGTCCACGGCCTTGTTTCTGGCAGTAGGGACGGTGCTGTATTTGTTGGCGCGGCGTGAACAGGCGAGGAACAATTAGAAGACAGTTTCCAGGGTTGTATCACCGGCAGGCCAGGCCTTGTCGCGACCGGTACGATCGATACAAACAGAGTTGATGGAGGAATTGCCGTGATTGGATATGTAATTGTGGGTACGAATGATTTGCCGCGAGCCGCGGATTTTTATGATGCCTTGCTCGGACAAATGGGCGCCCGGCGCTTCATGGCTTCCGATCGGTTTATTGCCTGGGGTGTAAATCCGAGCCAGCCGATGTTTTCGGTGGCCAAGCCCTACGATGGCAAACCGGCCACCCGGGGCAATGGCAGCATGATTGCGTTGGCCGTGGATAGCTCCGACAAGGTGGATGCCCTGTACAGCAAGGCCCTGGAACTGGGAGCAAGCGATGAGGGCGCCCCGGGTGAGCGGATGAAAGGCTTCTACGCCGGTTACTTCCGGGACCTGGACGGAAATAAGCTCAATTTTTACTACATGAACCCTGCGGAAATGGGGCAGTAAAATTGGAGGCTCTGTCCTGGACAGGTATGTAGATGTCTGGATAGTGATATGGAATATAACGGTTAAAATAGCGCTAGTTCTTGAGATTCACGAATACCGTGAATTGTGGGAGATTCTATGAATTCTGAGATGTCATACCCCGTGCTTTTCCTGGTACTGACTGTTACAGCGTTTATCAGCGCCTGGTTTGCGGTGCTGGGGGCCAGGCGGTCAGCGGCATTTGAAGCGCCCTTCTGGGTTGCCTTTTCGGCAACCATGCTGTCCTACGTGCTGGTCATCGTCCTGGGCTTGCTGGCGCACCTCACAGGGCTGGCGGCCCAAATTGGTCAGGGTGGCCTGATTGTCCTCTTGCCGGTGGTGTTATTGGTTGTAACAGCACTTTGTCACGGTTTCCTGTTGCGCTATCCCCGGGGGGATGGGGCAGTAGGTCTATCCGTGGGTGCCCGCATCGCGATCTATCAACTAGGCCTGACCGCGATTGCGGCAATGCTGGTGGTCGCGGGAATCATGTATTTGCCTGGTCTGCTCGGATCGTAAGGCTGGAGTGTACGAATGAAGAAAATAGCCCTGTTGCTCCTGTTGAGCGTCTGCCTGCTTTCCGCCTGTCAGCCGGAGGTTGGTAGTCCTGCCTGGTGCGAAAAGATGGAGAAGACTCCCAAGGGGGATTGGACAGCTAATGAGGCTGCCGATTATATGAAGTACTGCGTTCTGGATCAGGAACGGGAATAAGGGATATCGCCGTTGAGAAGGCAGGCCCACGCAGGTGATGTCGAAGCGGTTAACGCCTTGCGACTCAGGGTGAGGGAAAACATCTTGTGCCGGCCTGAATGGCTAACGTCGGAGCGCACCCTGGAGGCCATATCCGAAACCGGTCGCGGATGGGTGTGGGAGGAAGATGGCGCGATACTCGGCTTCAGCGTTGCCAACGCCCGGGAGCGAAATATCTGGGCGCTGTTTATTGAGCCCGGACAAGAGGGCCGGGGTATCGGTCGCGACCTGCTTGATGCTGCTGTGCAATGGCTGTGGAGCCAGTCTTCCAGGAAGATCTGGTTGACTACCGACCAGGGAACTCGCGCAGAGGGATTTTACCGGGCAGCCGGCTGGCAGGAAGTGGCCCGTTTGAAGAACGGAGAAATTCGTTTTGAATTATTGATCCACCCGGACTTGCATACCTGACAAACGCCAGGTGGAAAACCACTGGAGGAATGTCATGACGATTGAACTGACTTATCTGACCTATGTTGTGCTGCTCACGGCGTTGCTGTGGTTTCCCTACGTTCTCAATGGTGTTTCTGTCAGGGGGCTGGTAGCTGCAGTCAGTTATCCCCCGGCCCAAAAGCCTCTGGCTGCCTGGGCTGAACGCCTCAAGGCAGCTCATTACAATGCGGTGGAAAACCTCGTTGTTTTTGCGGCGCTGGTGCTTGTGGCTAACGCGGCCGGAGTCAGCAATGCAGCTACTGCAACCGCCTGTGAAGTGTATTTCTGGGCCCGGCTTGTGCATCCGATTGGCTATACCTTTGCAATTCCCTGGGTGCGTACCGTTGCGTTCATGATCGGCGTGGTGTGCCAGTTGAGTCTGGCGGTGCAGATTTTGGGCTAAGACATTCTAGAGCCGGCCCGCGATGACGTGCACGGACCAGGTGGCTTGAACTGAATCGAAAATCAGGCCAGGTATTTGCCTGGCGAATAATGGGACAGGGTAAATGAAAGAGACTATTTTCCGGCACAGCACACCGATTAACGAACCCATCCGCAATTACGCGCCGGGCAGTCCAGAGCGGGCTTCCATCAAGGCCAGGCTGGAGTCACTCGCCTCGGAGCGCATCAATATTCCCTGCATCATTAATGGGAAAGAGGTGGAAACCGGCAAGATGGGTAAGGCGGTCATGCCCCATGACCACCAGCATGTGCTGGGGGACTATCACCTGGCGGGCGAGCAGGAACTGGAGGCTGCTGTCAGTGCGGCACGGGGCGCCAAGGCGGATTGGGAGCATGCATCCTGGGACGAGCGAGCGGCAGTGTTCTTGCGCGCTGCGGATTTACTTGCCGGTCCCTACCGGGACCTGCTTAATGGCGCCACTATGCTGGGGCAGTCGAAGAGCGTGTTCCAGGCGGAAATAGACGCTGCCTGCGAGTTGATAGATTTCCTGCGCTTCAATGTCAGTTTTTACCAGCAGATACTCGCGCAGCAGCCACACTCGTCTCCAGGAATTAAAAACTGGATGGACTACCGCCCACTTGAGGGCTTCGTCCTGGCGGTCACGCCGTTTAATTTCACGGCCATCGCCGGTAATCTGCCCACTGCTCCGGCGTTGCTTGGCAACACGGTGATCTGGAAACCTTCCCATACCCAGATGTACTCGGCTCATTACCTCATGAAGCTCTTCGAGGAGGCGGGTCTGCCGCCCGGCGTGATTAACATGGTCGGTGCCGAGGGGCGCAAGGCCGGTCCGGCCTTGCTGGCCCAGCGGGACCTGGCCGGCGTACATTTCACCGGGTCCACTGCAACCTTCGAATCAATTTACCGTCAAGTGGGGGAGAGTATTTCCAGCTACGACTCCTATCCCCGGATAGTCGGGGAGACCGGTGGCAAGGATTTCGTGTTTGCCCACCCGTCGGCTGACGAGCATGCGCTGGCTATTGCGCTTATTCGCGGGGCATTTGAATACCAGGGGCAGAAATGTTCAGCTGCCTCCCGGGCCTATATTCCCGGCAGTCTCTGGCCCCAGGTGAAGCAACGCCTGGTGGATGAGATCAGCACCATCAAGATGGGAGACGTCAGGGACTTCGGTAATTTCATGAATGCGGTGATTGATGATCGCTCGTTCAAGAAAATCGTCGGCTATATCGATCATGCCCGCAGTCACCCGGATGCCAGCATCCTGGTGGGTGGTGGTCATGACGACAGCACCGGCTATTTCATCGAACCCACGGTGATCGTGGCCAGCGATCCGGGGTATCGAAGCATGCGGGAAGAGATCTTCGGACCTGTGCTGACAGTGTTTGTCTACGATGACAAGGACCTTGAAGACACCATCGAGATTTGTAATCGGGGATCGGCTTATGCACTGACCGGGTCGGTATTTGCCCGTGACCGGCTTGCAGCCGAGGATATTTCCGGCAAATTGCGTCACGCTGCAGGCAATTTCTATATTAACGACAAGCCCACCGGTGCGGTGGTGGGTCAGCAGCCATTTGGCGGTGCCCGCAAGTCAGGAACCAATGACAAGGCCGGTAGCTTGCTGAACTTGTATCGCTGGCTCTCGCCGCGCACGGTGAAAGAAACCTACGTGCCGCCGAAGGCCTATGGATATCCGTTTATGGATTAACGAAGCGACCGGCTTGACTTGAAACGACATGGGCCCGCATCGCGGGCCCATTGTTTTTTCGCCAGGTCTTACTGGTCGGCCTTTTCCCGGGCTACCGCCCGGTGACCGATGTCCTTGCGGCAATACATGTCTTCCCAGTTGATGTCCGCGACCAGGCGATACGCGCTGGCCTGTGCATGGGTGACATCCTGTCCCAGGGCAACGACGCACAGGACGCGACCACCGTTGGTCAGCACCTTGCCGTCTTCCAGGCGGGTGCCCGCGTGAAAGACTTTCTGCTGGGTCTCATCGACTTCGTGGAGGCCCCTGATTACCTTGCCCTTGGCGTAGGCTGCCGGATAGCCGCCGGCGGCCAATACCACGCCCAGTGCGGGCCGGGGATCGAACTGGATTTCATACTCATCCAGTTTGCCGTCCAGTGCCGCCAGGCAGAGTTTCACCAGGTCCGACTGCATTCGCATCATGATGGGCTGGGTTTCCGGATCACCGAAACGGCAGTTGAATTCCAGCACCTTGGGGGTTCCACTTTCGTCAATCATGACACCGGCGTACAGGAAGCCGGTGTAGGGCGAGCCGTCTGCGGCCAGTCCGGCAACGGTGGGTTCCATTACCTCTTCCATAATCCGATGGTGGATCTTGGCAGTGACTACCGGTGCCGGGGAGTAGGCGCCCATTCCGCCGGTGTTGGGTCCGGTGTCGCCTTCGTCCCTGGCCTTGTGGTCCTGGGAGGTGGCGAATGCCAGGATGTTACGTCCATCTACCATGGCGATAAAGCTGGCTTCCTCGCCCCGCAGGAATTCTTCGACAACGATGCGCGCGCCGGCTGAGCCGAAGGCCCCACCCTGGAGCATATCGCGGGCAGCGTTCTCGGCTTCCTCCACCGTTTGAGCTACCACCACGCCCTTGCCGGCGGCCAGGCCGTCGGCCTTGACCACGATTGGGGCGCCGTGCTCCCGGATATAGGCCAGCGCCGGTTCCAGGCTGTCGAAATTGCCGTAGCCGGCGGTGGGAATATGGTGTCGGGCCAGGAAATCCTTGGAGAAGGCCTTGGAGCCTTCCAGTTGGGCTGCGGCTGCGGAGGGGCCGAAGCACTTCAGGCCTCGGCTGGCGAACAGGTCGGTGACGCCGGCTACCAGCGGACCTTCAGGGCCCACGATGGTCAGGCCGATGTCCTCTTTCTCGGCAAAATCTGCAAGGGCCTGGATGTCTTCGGCCGGTATATCGACATTTTCGATATTCGGTTCCAGGGCCGTGCCCGCATTGCCCGGCGCAACGTAAACCACGTCAGCCATGGGAGACTGAGCTGCTTTCCAGGCCAGGGCATGTTCCCGGCCGCCGCCACCTATCACCAAAATTTTCATGAAGCCCTTCTCTCCCGGCCAGATTCGTTGTCGTTACTGTTTCCGGTCCATGGCCTCAGATCAATGTCTGAAATGCCGCATCCCTGTGAACACCATGGCCAGGTCGTGCTCGTTGGCCGCCTGGATGACTTCTTCGTCACGCATTGAGCCACCGGGCTGAATCACGGCGGTGATGCCATGCTCGGCCGCGGCATCAATGCCGTCCCGGAAGGGGAAGAAGGCATCGGAGGCCATTACAGAGCCTTTCACCTGCAGGCCCACATCGGCCGCCTTGATGGCGGCGATGCGGGTGCTGTATACCCGGCTCATCTGGCCGGCACCTACACCAATGGTCATCTTGTCCTTGCAGAACACGATCGCATTGGATTTGACGAACTTGGCTACGCGCCAGGCGAACATCATGTCGGTCAGTTCCTGTTCGCCGGGCTGGCGGGCAGATACGACCTTGATCTGCTCCCGGGTTACCAGGGCCAGGTCGCGGTCCTGAACCAGCAAGCCGCCATTGACACGCTTGTAGTCCAGTCCGGCCAGCGGGGCTTCCACGTCCCATTGACCGGTAAGCAGCACCCGGACGTTGGCCTTGGTGGACACAACTTCCAGGGCATCTGCATCGGCGTCCGGTGCAATGATGACTTCAACAAATTGCCGCTCAATGATCATGGAGGCGGTTACGGCATCCAGGTTTCGGTTAAAGGCGATGATTCCGCCAAACGCCGAGGTAGGGTCTGTCTGGTAGGCCCGCTCGTAAGCTTCGCCTATGGTCGCGTTGACCGCTACGCCACAGGGGTTGGCGTGTTTGACGATGACGCAGGCCGGTTCCTTGAACTGCTTGACGCATTCCAGGGCCGCATCGGCATCGGCTATGTTGTTGTAGGACAGTTCCTTACCCTGCTTCTGTATCGCGGTGGCCAGGGAGGCCTCGCGGGCACCGGGTTCTACATAAAATGCTGCCCGTTGGTGGGGATTTTCGCCATAGCGCAGCGTCTGCTTGCGATCCAGGGCCAGGTCGAATTTTTCACCCAGCTCTTCGGCATCAATGGTTTCCAGGTGGGTGGAAAGGTAGCGGCTGATGGCGGTGTCATAGTGGGCGGTGTGCGAATAGGCTTTTACGGCCAGGGCAAAGCGGGTCTTGTACTCAAGGTGCGAATCGTTGCCACGCAATTCTTCAAGCAGCGAGTCGTAGTCGCCGGGATTGACCACCACCGCAACACCAGCGTGATTTTTTGCTGCGGCACGCAGCATCGCAGGTCCACCGATATCAATATTCTCGATGGCCTCTTCCAGGGTGCAGTCTGGACGGGCAATGGTCTGCTCAAAGGGGTACAGATTCACCACCAGCAGATCAATCGGGGCAATGTCATGCTCTTCCATGACCGCTTCATCTATGCCTCGACGCCCCAGCAGGCCGCCGTGGATCTTCGGATGCAGTGTCTTGACTCGTCCCGCCATGATTTCGGGGAAGCCGGTGTGATCCGAGACGTCTTTTACGGGAAGCCCCGCGTCGCGAATCAGCGCGGCAGTGCCGCCGGTGGAGAGAAGTTCTATACCCAGGTCCACGAGGGAGCGAGCCAGTTCGGCGACTCCGGATTTGTCGGAGACGCTGATCAGAGCGCGTCGAATTTGAGTCATTGTGAGCCTCAGTTAGTCAATCAGGTGATAGCTGCGTAATTTTTTTCGCAGGGTCCCGCGATTGATGCCAAGTATGTCTGCAGCACGGCTTTGATTGCCGCCGGTGAATTCCAGAACAGCCTTGAATAAAGGTTGTTCAACCTCGCTCATTACCAGCGTATACAAGTCACCCGGCCGATGGCCGTTGAGGTTCTTGAAATACGCACTCAGGGCATCGTGTGTGAGGTCCCTTAAGGGTTTTTGTCCGCCTGATTCTGCCGAAAGATTGTTATAGCCGTCTTGAATTGCCACCGTTCCGTATTCCTCAATCTGACTTCTATGCAGCCTGTTGAATCAACTGCTTAAAATAGTTTGTTGTTGCTTGAATTTGTTCGCTTGAACGCTCAACCCGGGCTACGTTTTCCCAAAACAAAACCGAGCCGGGTTGATCTTTGCAATACCATCCCAAATGTTTTCTTGCCACGCGGACACCCGTGTATTCACCATAGAAATGGTACAGGTTCTCAAGGTGGTCGAGCATAATATCACGGACTTCCTCCCACGAGGGAGGCGCAAGTTTCTCTCCTGTAGCCAGGAAGTGGTTTATCTCGCGGAAAATCCATGGACGCCCCTGGGCGGCCCGGCCGATCATCAGCCCATCCGCCCCGGTCATGGCCAGTACTTCACTAGCTGTTTCGGGGGAAGTGATGTCGCCATTGGCGATTACGGGGATGCTGACACTGCGCTTTATCTCGGCGATGGTCTGGTACTCAGCATGGCCCTTGTACATGCAATTTCTTGTTCGGCCGTGTACTGCGATGGCCTGAATTCCCGCAGCTTCCGCAATGCTGGCGATTTCGGGTCCATTTCGGGTCTCGCTGGACCATCCGGTGCGCGTCTTCAGCGTCACTGGAACCTGGACCGAGTCCACGGCGGCTTCCAATATCGCCTTGACCAGTGATACGTCTTTTAACAAGGCTGAACCGGCCGCCTTGTTACAGACTTTTTTTGCCGGGCAACCAAGATTGATATCAATGATATCGGCGCCGCGTTCCACGTTCAGTCGCGCCGCGTTCGCAATCATCTCGGGGTCACCGCCCGCTATCTGCACGATCCTCGGGAATGACTCGCCTTCATGGTCCAGGCGACGACGGGACTTAGGGGTGTTCCACAGACGTACATCAGAGGTCACCATCTCAGAGGGTGCGAAGCCCGCCCCCAGGCGTTTGCACAAATTTCTGAACGGCAAATCGGTCACCCCGGCCATTGGTGCCAGGGCAACGGTATTGTCAAATGTGATATTGCCGATTCGCATGGAGTGGTCAAAATTTCGCCAGTGGATCGAGCATCATAACGATTGAATTGGGACTGGCAAGACCCGTCTTTAGTAGGGGGGTGGATTCAGAGTTTGTTGGCGCAGTTCAGAGCGCCGTCTTCATTGGGCATACAGGCGTCAATCTGGAAATTTGTCGCGCTGGCGCCCTCGGGTTCGATGACCGCAATGTCGGTTTTAATCATCTGACCTGCGCGCATCATGGCCCCTGGTGTCGCTTCTTCGGGCAGGTAGTCCGAAGGCTTGAGATCATTTTTGGCAATTCTTTCGCCCCAGCGATTTTCCAGCACCAGCCTGATAATCGGATAGGGCTGGCTGTGCGCGGCCTGATTGCGAATGCTGATGCCGATAATTAGTACTCCCGGTCGGGCGGGATCTTGCACGCCACCCAGTTGGCGAACATCGTAACTATCCAGTTTCCATTCCGGCGGCAGTGCGACGCCAAGTTTTTGGTAGGCCTGTTTCAGAACCGGCCCTACCGTGGGATGGGGCAGCAGGCTTTGCCGGTAGTAATGGATTACCTGGGCGCCCAGGCCCAGGGCGAGGATCAGCGCCAGCAGTCCTGATGCCACCCGGGCGGCGCCACCGCGTCTTTTCCTGACTACCTGGTCAAAATCTTCGCCGGCCACGGGTTCCCTGTCTTCTTCCGGGGCAAGGCTCGGCTCAGATTTAACCAGTTTGGCCAGGCCTTCCAGCTCTGCCTGCACCAGGGAAATGTCCGTCTCCGGGGCTTCGCCAGGCAGGGGCTCCGCAATCGCCTCTACGGCGGGACCAGGATGTTCCCCCGCAGG
>JAOTSW010000122.1 GCA_029864735.1 Chromatiales bacterium
CCCCGATCAGGGAGCATATGGGGCAGATCAGGCGTGGGCCCGATGATGTTGACGCTCGGGCCAGGGATACCCTGCCCCCAGGCGGTGGTCGAAACCAGCATCGCCAATGAAGCAACGAAACCAAAAATAGCTGCTGATACCGCAGCACCGGACTGAATCCTGAACGACATATCCCTAACCTCATTAACAAAACGTCTTGATCGTCTAAATGTTCTATTCTTTATGGTCTGATTTTTTCGGCCTTCCTGGCCGAGGTAATCTTTAAATCTCTTTTTGTTATTCTTATTTTTTGTAGCCGGTATTTTTAAACTTTCCAGCTTGGTTGCGTAGCGGATTCTTCAAGACTTCTTCGACTGAGACATCTTCATCTACCGTACTTAATCGTAGTCAAAACTGTGACACAATTCATGGAAATTTCTTTTCCTAACTATATTAGAACAGTTCCAACCATAACGTATTGTTTATTTAATAGGAAATTCCCCGTCCGGAAAAACCCGAAATTTGAACGATGTTCTATTATGGTTAAACCCCCAGCTGTTATGGTGAATGGCTCATCGAATTCGCTGGGCCAGGGCGCACAAAAAAAGGAATAGGTTGAACATGAGTACGCTATCAATGTTGGACCTTGGGTTTGTCATTACCGAGACTATGGCAAGTCCCAAGCATGTGGCGGGGCTGCTGATTTTTGACCTGCCCGAGGGTCATCCGGAAGACGTGGTCGGCAAGCTTGTCGAGCAGATGCGTGCCGCGCCGGTTCGAGCTCCCTTCAACCGCTACCTGGGTTCAAGCCGCTTCGGCCTGCCACAATGGCATCGCAGCCCCCGGGTGGACACCGCTCACCACATCCGCCACCTGCGCCTGCCCAAGCCGGGAAGCCAGGCCCAGCTGCTGGACCTGGTGGAACAGCTTCATGCTCCCCTGCTGGATCGCGCTCGTCCCTTGTGGGAGGTGCACTTCATCGAGGGGCTGGAGAATAACCAGGTCGCCTTGTACATGAAAATTCACCACGCCTATGCAGACGGCGTGACCATGTCGCGCTGGATATTCGACTCCCTGAGCAAATCCCCGGATGACCTGGACACATTGCCGCCGTGGTCACGGGAGCAAATTGCGGAACCCGAGGCCGGGGCCGGTTCGATAAACCCCCTTGAACTGATGCGCCTGGTGGGCCGGGGAGCGCTCACGGTAGCCGAGTTGGGCACCCTGACCCTGCGCCACAGCCTGCAACTGGCCGGCGCCTATGACTCCCAGGTGCCGGTACCCTTCGCCGCGCCACGCACGCCGTTCAACGGTGCGCCCAATCCTGACCGAGCCATCACCGTGTTGTCCATTAGCCTGGAAGATATGCGCGACCTGGCTCACAGCCTGGGCGCCAGCATCAACGACCTGGTGCTGACCATGGTTGACATGGGGCTGCGAGACTACATGCGCAAGCACAAGATCTCGGCCAGCAAGCCCCTGGTGGCAGAAATGCCGGTCAATCTCCGCCGGGACGGCACCGCGGAGAAATCAGGAAACCAGATCTCCATCCTGCTGCTGGAACTGGGGGAAGCCAAGGCCGCCCCCCTGGATCGGTTAAAGCAGATTCACCAGCACAGCCGCCAGGTACAACGGCAGTTTGCCGCCCTGTCGGAACAGACCGTCACCAGCTATTCACTGGGCACCCAGATCCTTGCCCAGGTGGGTGAGGCGCTTAACCTCAACGACCAGGCCCCACCGCTAGGCAATGTGGTGGTGTCAAACGTACCCGGGCCGCGATCCGAGTCCTACTTCCGCGGGGCGCGGTTGCGCGGGATCTATCCGATTTCGGTCCTGGCGCCCAACGTGGCCCTGAACATCACGGTCTACAGCTACGACGGAAAGCTGTGTTTCGGATTGGTAGGAGGCAAGCGGCAAATTCCGGATCTGCCCGACCTGACAAGCTATATCGAGGATTCTCTGCAAGTGTTGAAGGACTGCGCCCGCAAGCAGGCCAGCCACCCCAGGGCGCCGCAAGAAATCAAGAAGACCCCGGTACGCAAAACGCCCGCCAGGAAGGCAGCCGCAGGTAAGAAAGTGACCCGCAAGAAAACAATAAGGAAAACCGCTGCCAGGACCAAAGCCACCAAGACGGATAAGTAAGCAGGCACGCTAGCCCGCTGAGCCGGCTTGATCCAGTACCTTCCGGATAGTCGTGGCAAGTTCCAGCCTGCTTACCGGTTTCAACATGTATGCCTTGATGCCCATTTCGCGGGAGGCATCACTGTCGAAACTTCCGCTGTAGCCAGTGCACAGCACGATAGGCATATCCGGTCTGACCTGCAGGATTCTCCGGGCCATTTCCTCGCCGGTCATTTCCGGCATGGCCTGGTCGGTAATTACCAGGTCGAAGGCCCCGGGATCGGCGAGCACCAATTCCATTGCCAGCTGGCTGCTGGTCATTGCGGTCGCTGTGTAACCCAGCCCCTCAATCCGCACTTTGGTGACCTCCACCAGACTGATTTCGTCATCTACCACTAGGACACGCTCGCTGCCGGTGGGAAGATACTCAGGCTCCCGAATAATCTCATGCCCGGGGTTTTCGACTATCTGAAAATAAACGTCCACCGTGGCGCCATGACCCGGGGTACTGGAAACCCGAATCGCCCCACCATGTCTTTTCACGATACCAAGCACTACAGCCAGGCCCATGCCTGATCCCTCACCGACTTCCTTGGTAGTAAAATAGGGATCAAAAATTCTGTCCATATCTTCACTGGGAATGCCCGGACCGGTATCGCTAACCCTGAGCCTGGCGTAGTCGCCGGGACGCAAATCCAGCTGGTCAACACAATCCTCGACAGTCAGCCTCACCGCAGACAGGCTGACTTCCATCACCCCCCCGCTGTCTGCCATCGCCTGGGCGGCGTTGGTGCATATATTCATCACGACCTGGTGGATCTGGGTGGGATCAGCAAGGATATAGCCCACTTCCGATATATCCTCCTCCTCGAATCTGACCGTCGTCGGGATGGTGGCACGAAGCAGCTGGAGCGCCTCCTGGACGATCAGGTGTATGTTCACGGGAATCGACCCGCGAGACTCCATTCGGCTGAATGACAAAATATGCCGAACCAACTCCCGGGCACGGACTCCCGCCTTGGCAACTTGCTGGATCGCTTGTCTTGCCGGATTGCCTTCCGAGAGTTCTTCCAGGGCCATTTCCGTGTATCCAAGAATGGCCGCCAGGATATTGTTAAAGTCGTGGGCAATACCGCCTGCCAGGGTCCCGACGGACTCCATCTTCAGCGAATGTCGAAGCTGGCCTTCAAGCCGCTCCTTTTCCGCCTCCGCAAGCTTGCGCTCGGTTATATCCTCGGAAATACCCATGAGGAACTGGGGAGAACCTGTCTTGTCAAGAAGAGGAATTTTCTTGGTATGTAAAATCCTCTGGCCCTTGCTCCGGGTTTGGATTGACTCTTCGGGGGTGTCTTGCAGTTCCAGGCTGCTTAGTACCTTCCGGTCATTTTTAACGAATGAATTGGCTTCGTTCTCCGGGAAAAAGTCATAGTCGCCCTTGCCCAACAACTCTTCTCTGGAGAATCCAAGCAAATCCTCGCCTGCCTTGTTAAACCGGACAAATCGCAGGTCCTTTGCATCCTTGATGAAAATCATGTTCGGAATGTTTTCAAAAACCGCATTCAGGAAAGTCTCGCTTTCCATCAGGGAGTTGTTTGCCTCTTCAACCTCTTGCAAGGCGCCTTCCAGTCTCAGGCGGGTGTCATACTGTCTTTTCTGCCAGGCAAACACAGCGAGGCCGCTGGCAATTACGAAAAACAGGCCACCAATGCGTATCCACCATAGAAACGGGGAAGAGGCATTCCATCCATCGATTGGCACGGCCGCCAACTGCCAGCTTCCACCGTGCAGATTGAGGTCCAGAAGAATCGGGGATTCCTCGAACACCGCCTCGTCGCCCTGAAAAATCGATCCATATTTACCCAGTTCATCGGCGCTACGCACGGCAACGCGAACCTGCAGTTCCGGATCATTGAAGCCCGCATTGGCAAATAATTTCTCCGGATCGAGGAGAACACTTGCCAGCCCCCAGTAAATTTCTTCTCCAGTACCCGGGGCATTTAAGTAAATCGGCGTCCTGTTGATAAACGCGGTACCGCCTTGCACCAGGTTTACCGGCCCGGTGAATACTGACTGGCGAGTATCCATGGCTGTCATCACCGCCTTCCACTGGGAAGGTACGGTTTTATAATCCAGGCCCAGCGCCTGCTCGTTGCCAGCCTTGGGATAGATAAACCCAATGATGTTTCCCGGGGCCAGGGCGATCTCGCGAATACTTCTTTGATACTGGAAAAGATCTTCGACGAGCACTTCAAAGGTCTCCTGCCCGAGATCAGGATGAACTGTGATGTAGGCCATCAGCCCGCGAGTCAGGTAGAAGTTGGCATCAACCTCCGTTTCCAGGTTCTCCCGCAAGCGATCAAGCTGACTGGCGACGGTTGCCTTCAGCTGCTCTTCAAATAGCTTTCGTTGCTGAAAATCGAGTCCGTACAAGAGGAGACTGACCAGAAACATGGCGAACAGGCCTGCCAGTACATGCTTGGTTTTTTGGGTCATATATTTAAGGTCGTCGCCAGTCGCGATTAGTGATTGTGCCGTCCCCGGCTCTGCACACGTTTACTCAACGCGGCCAGTATCTGAGTCGAAGAGTTTACGCGCAAGCACAACGGCGTGCGAATTTACGGGCGCGCGATCTACCCGCTTTGTCCGAAGCAGGTATCCGGCCCCGGGGACAGACTATTTTTACGGGCTCAGCCAGGCTTGTACGCCGGGTGATTACACGGGCGATGTGGGCCACGTGCAGTTTCATACCACTCCAGGTACTGCTGAACCCCAAGCCGGCCCTGCTCCACCAGGGCGGCCTTTTGTGATGCCTTCAACTTGAAATCCAGTGTGCCGATATCCAGGGAGTCAATATAAATTGTGCGCTGCCAGTCGTCGCTGTGCAGGTGGATGCTCTGCTGGGCATCCAGCACCGTGGTGACCACTGCTGATACAAAATCAAAAAGATCACCGACCTTACGACGCCTGGGTCTTCCGCCATCACGCAGCACATTAATCTTCTCCCTGGGATCCAACCTGAAACCCAGGGTTTCCTTGTTATAAACATAGGGACTGCTTCCGGCGGCCCGACTGGCATTGTCGGCTGCGTAATACTCGGTATCGATACTATGACGCTCGATACAATCCTCGGTGAGGTACTTTTTCCTGTCGAAAATCTTGACCGGATAATTTCGCAACAAGCCTCCATCCACATACAGGTCGTGACCTTTTCCCGGCACCGCGGTAAAGAAAAACGGAATGGAGATAGTCATGCGCAGGGCACGGACCACGGGCATATCCGGAGTGTGCTCATAAGAACAAACTTCGGAGAAACCGGTGGCCAGGTTGGTCACCACCAGTGACAGGTCACGCAGCCCCAGTTCTTTGAAATCTGCAAACGTAGCCAGAGAACTACCGGTCTTGGCCTTGATCAGCCTGCCTGCCCAACGGCTAAAGAAGTCGCCCTTGTACCAGCCATAGCTGCGAATAAAACGGCGACTGTCCCGGACCAGGCCCCAGTCATCATCCATAAATTTCTTGAAATCCAGGCTCCAGATGACCTTGCGGGTTTCGGCCGTGCTGTACCCCAGACTGAACAACAAGGCGTTCAATCCGCCCACCGAGGCGCCTGCGACCCGGGTGATCTGGCCCAGGATGCCTCTTTCCTCCAGCGTCTCCAGCGCTCCCAGGTAGGCCACGCCCTTGACACCGCCACCCTCGAACACCAGGTTCCTGAATGGAAACTTGCCAGCCATAGTTATCCCTCCACGGGTCTTTTCGCCCGGGTCTTGTTTGCCTACCACTCTAGTATGGATTCGCCATCCAGACAGTGGACCGACTAGTGCCGGCTTTGCTTTTCAGGGGGCTTGCTGGCCACGTACCATCCCACATAGTCGCCCAGGCCACGGGCCGCATCCACCCTGAACCCCGTGATAGACAGGGCCTCGCAGAAATCCACATGACCAAAGCGATCTTCCATGGGATGCTCAAACAGCCGGGCGACGAGTGGATTCAATATCGAATGTTTCAGGATCTCGCCCGCGTAAAATCGTCCACCCGGCTTCAAGACCCGGTACACCTCGGCAAGCGCCTGGCGCCAGTCCGGCACGTGGTGAATGATTTCGAAATCAAACACGGCGTCGTAGCGATCATCCGGTGAGGCAATGGCGGCCGCATCTCCCTGCCAAATCCTGAGGCTGTCCCCGCGGTGCCGTTGCCGCGAGCGAGTTAGCTCGACCATCCGGGGGTCCAGGTCGAAGGCATCCAGCTGTTTGACGCCAAAGTGCTTAAAAATCAGGTCAATACCGGTACCCTGTCCACAACCAAGCTCCAGCGCATAACCGCCCTGCACGTCGCTGCCGTTTCGCAAGAACCAGGGAACCTCCAGTTGCCGTTGTAACAGCCGCCGGACCGGACTGTTGGTTAACTTGCGTTCAAAATCATTCAACAACATTTCCGCTCCTCCGCTGCCGCGTCACCCCTCGCGCCCGGCTTCAGGCCGGGCTCTGGCAAGAATTACACATACCGCAGCATTCCGGTGCACTAGAACTTGTCGGACGGATCCGTATAGCCGGAATACTTCACTCCTGATAACAGGGCCATTTCCCGATGCCAGGTCGCCAGGTCATTCTTGTTGAACTTGCCCAGGTCATCGTGGCCACAGGCCCTGGCCATGACTTGCATCAATTCAACAGACGCGGCGAAGAATCGCTGTAATTGTTCAGCAGACTTCTGGATGTCCAGTCTCTTGCGAAGCTCGGCTTTCTGGGTGGCGATTCCCGTCGGGCAGTTGTTGGTATTGCACATTCTTGCCGCCACGCAGCCTATCGCCTGCATCGCACTGTTCGACAGGGCTACACCGTCCGCGCCCAGCGCCAGGGCCTTCACAAAATCAATCGGTAATCGCAGACCTCCGGTAATAATCAGCGTTACCCGAGCGCTTGCTCCCTGCTCATCCAGGTAGCGACGGGCCCTTGCCAGGGCCGGAATGGTCGGCACACTGATGTGATCCCGGAACATTTGCGGGGCCGCCCCGGTGCCACCACCCCGGCCATCCAGGATGATGTAGTCGGCACTGGCATCCAGCGCAAACTGTATGTCTTGTTCAATGTGATTGGCGCTGAGTTTGAAACCTACCGGGATGCCCCCGGTCAGTTCACGAACGCGGTCTGCAAAGCGCTTGAAGTCCGATACCGAGGAAAGCTCCTTGAAGGTCGGTGGCGATATCGCCGGCTGTCCCTCGGCAATGCCCCGCACCTGTGAAATCTTGCCGACATTTTTGTTGCCGGGAAGGTGGCCGCCGGTGCCGGTCTTGGCGCCCTGCCCGCCCTTGAAGTGAAACGCCTGGACCTTGCTGAGCAGCTCTTCCCGGTAGCCGAATCCGGCGCTGGCCAACTCGTAAAAGTACCGCGAGTTGGCTTGCTGCTCTTCGGGCAACATACCGCCTTCGCCAGAACAGATGCCGGTGCCGGCCAGCTC
>JAOTSW010000291.1 GCA_029864735.1 Chromatiales bacterium
GCCGGAGCCAGTCTCTGCATGCAAAACGCCATCAGAGATGCCGGCATATCGGCGTCACAGATTGACTACATAAATGCCCACGGCACCTCCACCCCGCTGGGTGATGCGGCTGAGACAGTAGCCATCAAGCGCGCCTTTGGCGACCATGCTTACAAGCTGGCGGTGAGTTCCACCAAGTCCATGACCGGCCATTTGCTGGGGGCAGCGGGTGCCGTGGAAGCCATATTCAGCGTGCTGGCAATTCGTGATGGGGTTATTCCCCCTACCATTAATTTGGAAAACCCGGATCCAGCCTGTGACCTGGATTACGTTCCCAATCACGCCCGGGAGCAAAAGCTCTCTTACGCCATGTCTAATTCGTTTGGATTTGGCGGCACCAACGGAACGCTGCTGTTTCAGCGTTTTGAGTAAGCGCAAGGTGGGTTCGTGGTAGGTTCGGGCAAGGTCATTTCCCGACGGGTAAGTTCTTCTGGTACCGCGGACTTGCTGGCGCTTCAATCAGTAGATCCTGACTACTACCCGTTTTTTCTATGCTCCAGCGCCAACGGTACCGCCGAAGGTCGATACGACATTCTGATGGCCGCCCCGGGTGAGGAGTTGTGGCTGGACCAGTCGTTGCAACTCCATGGTGATGATTCCAGTCCTGCGGATTCCCGCTTTCTTGATGCCCTGGACCGGGTGTGGGAGCGAGAAAGGGTGGAGCCCGATGCCGAGTTCACGCTTCCGTTCAGTGGCGGGTGGTTTGTCTTCCTGGCATACGAACTGGCGACCCAGATCGAGAGAGTCCTGGAGCTTGGGGCGCACCCGGATTTGCCGGTGGCTTTCGCGGTCCGGATACCTGCGGCGATTGTGTTTGATCACCTGAGTGGGGAAACCTGGCTGGTGTGTGAAGCCGGCCGCTCGGCCGAGTTGGAACGTATGCAGGCCGACCTGGCAAGTGCGGGCGACGTGCCGGTGCCCCAGCACGTGCATTTCGAGAACCTGGTTGAGGATGCTGCCCAGCCGTATCTTGATGCGGTAGTAAAGGTAAAGCAGTACATCACCGACGGTGATATTTACCAGGCCAACCTGGCCCGCGCATGGCAAGCTGATCTGGATGAGGCGATACCCCCCGAACAGTTGTTTGCCCGATTGATACGCTCAAATCCGGGGCCGTTTTCGGCATTGGCGCGTTGGAAAGACACCTGGCTCCTGAGCTCTTCTCCCGAGAGGCTGGTCTGCACCGGCAAGGGAGTGGTGCAGACCCGGCCTATCGCGGGAACACGGCCTCGCGGGGCAAGTCCCGAAGATGATGCCGCATTGATGAAGGAACTGATCGGCCATCCCAAGGAACGGGCAGAGCACGTAATGCTTATCGACCTGGAGCGCAATGACCTGGGGCGCGTTTGCCAGGCGGGAACCGTTGAGGTGGACGAGTACATGGTGCTGGAGTCTTATGCTCACGTGCATCACATCGTTTCCAACGTACGGGGGAAACTGATGCCTGATATCACACCCGGCAAGGTCATCGCAGCAGTCTTTCCAGGCGGCACCATTACCGGTTGCCCCAAGGTTCGTTGCATGCAGATCATCCGGGAGCTGGAGTCAGGTCCACGGGGCGCGTATACCGGGTCCCTGGGATACTTGAACCGGGACGGCAGCATGGACCTGAATATTCTTATCCGTACCCTGGTGCAGAAAGACCGGCACCTGAGTTTTTCCGCCGGAGCGGGTATCGTGTCAGACTCAATACCCGATTCCGAACTGCTGGAGACCCGCGCAAAGGCCAAGGGCCTGGTAAGAGCGATTGTAAATACGGATGACTGACATCACCTGGATCAACGGACGACAAACCTCCTCGCTGGACCCAAGGGACCGGGGGCTGCAGTACGGCGACGGTTTGTTCGAGACGATCGCGGTCTTCAATGGGCAACCGCAGTGTCTTGGGGAGCACCTGGCCAGATTGCGGCACAGCGCGTCCAGGCTGAAATTCCCGGATATTGACTTGGCGGATCTGAAGACGGAAATACACCAGGCTGCTGCAAGCCAGGCAAAGGCCGTGCTCAAACTGATTCTCACCCGGGGTGAGTCTGTGCGGGGTTACCGGCCACCGGAACGGCCTGAGCCGACCAGGATCATCATGACCAGTTCCTGGCCCGACTGGCCGGAGGACCATTACCGTGACGGGGTTCGCGCACGAGTCTGCCAGCAACGATTGGCTATTCAACCGGCTTTGGCCGGCATGAAGCACTTGAATCGCCTGGAGCAGGTCCTGGCGCGGGCGGAATGGACTGATCCGGATATTGCGGAAGGCGTGATGCTGGATACCCAAGGAAGGCTGGTATGCGGCACCATGACTAACCTCTATTTGCTGCGCGGCTCTCGCTTGCTGACTCCGTTGATTGAGCGCTGTGGCGTAAAAGGG
>JAOTSW010000292.1 GCA_029864735.1 Chromatiales bacterium
CTGGTGCTGGGATTTCCTGTGGCGCTGGTTTTTGCCTGGGCCTTCGAGAAAACCCCCGAGGGTCTGAAGCTCGAAAAGAACGTGGATCGCAGTGAGTCGATTGCCGCTGTCACCGGCAAGAAAATGGATCGGGGCATCATCATTGCACTGGCCATCGCGGTGGTGTTTCTGCTGGTGGACAAGTTCAATACGCCAAATGCACCGGACGCGACGGACGTCGGGACCACGGGACAGACAGCGGATTCACAGGTAGTCAACGATGCCGGCCAGGACACCACAGCGTCGGAGAAGTCTGTGGCCGTGCTGCCCTTCGTGAACATGAGCTCTGATCCGGAACAGGACTATTTCTCCGACGGTATCGCCGAGGAAATCTTGAACGTGTTGGCCCAGGTACCCGGTTTGCAGGTGGCCGCACGCACCTCGGCCTTCCAGTTCAAGGGCCAGAACCAGGACATCCAGGACATCGCCCGCCAACTGGGTGTGGCCTGGGTGCTGGAGGGCAGCGTACGCAAGGCCGGTGACCGGGTCCGGGTGACCGCCCAGTTGATCAAGGCTGAGAAAGGATTCCATGCCTGGTCGGAGACCTATGATCGCGAGCTTACCGATATCTTTGCCATCCAGGACGAGATCTCCCAGTCCATTTCGAACGCATTAAAGGTGCAGCTGAAACTGGGCGAGGGCCCTGCCAGTGCGGCCGCCGGATCCACCACCAACGTGGAGGCTTACGAGGCCTATTTGATGGGGCGGCACCTGATCAACCAGCGAACTACAGACAGCATCAAGGCCGGCCTGGAGCAATTCGAACGCGCGACAGCCATTGATCCCAATTATGCGCTGGCCTACGCGGACCAGGCGATTGCGACCTTGCTGCTAAAAGCTGGTGTCTCATCATATGGGGATTTGCCGCTTTCGGTTGCCAATGCAAGGGCCCGGCCCCTGGTGGAGAAAGCTCTTGCGCTGGCGCCCGATCGGCCCGAAGTGCTGGCGGCCAAGGGTTTCCTGGAAGACTCTGCCGGAAACACCGAGCTTGCATTGGACTACTATGATCGCGCCCTGGCGATTAATCCCGCCAATGGGGAGCTGCAGAATTGGCGCAGAATGGCTCTCGAGCGAGTTGGTCGACTGGACAAGGTGCTGGATGCCTCGTCTGACTCGGTCAAGTACGATCCCTTGTCGCTTATTGCCCTGTATAACCACGTATTCGTGCTGTCCTGGTTCGGGCGCGAGGAAGAGGCCCGGATCATGGCCCAACGCCTAAACAGCCTGGACCCCCTTTTCGGCGAGCAGGTAACGGCCGCCTGGTTCTGGATGCGCGGGGATCTCCCGACTGCCGCTGAGCATTGTGCAAGGGCGCTGGAGTTGTCGCCAGGCACTGTGACAGTCACCAGCTTCATGGCAGCTGTCCTTGCCAACGTCGGTCTGACTCGGGACGCTGAACGCCTGGTGCCCGAAGATGGGTATGCGAGAGACTTTGTCATCAGGGACTATGAGAACTTGGCACGACGCTCTCGTGCCGCGATCAAAGATAATCCGTCCGACCTGGAGTCGACCCAAAATTTGTTTACTGCGCTGAGTCTGGTGGGCAAGAGCAGGGAGGCGGTGGATGCGGCGAATGCGATCTGGCGCATCGTTAACCAGCGTCCGACAGCCTTGCCACCGGTTCACCTGGTGCTGATGGCGATGGCGGCACGTGAATCCGGCGACGAAATACGTGCGGGAGAATGGAGAGACGCCGCTGCGCAGTCCTTGCAGGAGCGCGAGAGGGTCGGCATGACAGGGCAGGTCACTGATGCAGAGCGTCAATACTTCATCAATGGCCCGCACATAGCAGGGTTCTATATCGCGGCCTATGACAATGACCTGGCAACTCTTGTAAGCGAACTGGATGCGGCCATTGATGCCGGATATCGTGATCGGAACTCTCTTGGATTGGAATTGTTCGCGCCATTTTCCCACGAGCCCGGGTTCCGCGCACAGCTTGATCGCCTGGACACGATGCTGGCTGAACAGCGGGAGCAGATCCTTACGATGATGTGCGCCCCGGATGCCAAAGAGCGCGGTTGGGATCCGGCGCCGGAGACCTGCGCGGGTCAAGAGACGGCATTTGCCGCGGGCACAGCCCAATGAGTTCCCTGTTCGAGGAACTCAAGCGTCGTAATGTGTTCCGGGTGGGGGTGGCCTATCTGGTCACTGCCTGGGTGGTGGTGCAGATCGGAGAGGCCGTGTTCCCGGCCTTCGGCGTGCCGGATGCCTTGTTCCGTGGCATGGTGATTTTACTGGTGCTGGGATTTCCTGTGGCGCTGGTTTTTGCCTGGGCCTTCGAGAAAACCCCCGAGGGTCTGAAGCTCGAAAAGAACGTGGATCGCAGTGAGTCGATTGCCGCTGTCACCGGCAAGAAAATGG
>JAOTSW010000026.1 GCA_029864735.1 Chromatiales bacterium
AGTCGGGCAGCTGCGAACACCGGCCATCGTGCGACTGTATAACGCGGTGATGTCGAACGAGGACTGGCGTGCCCCGGGACTGGGGATCATGCAGCCGTTGATCAAGCCCAAGGGCATTGATGATGTACCCATCGTCTCGGTAACCCTGTGGACTGAGGACCAGGAATTTGGTGCCCAGGAACTCCAGCGCGTGGCGCACAGTATTGAGGCGGAGATCAAGCGTGTCCCCGGCACCCGGGATGTCTACACCATTGGTGGGCCGGATGACGTGGTGCACGTGGAACTGGACTCCCAGGCCATGGCTGCCTACAACATGTCTCTGGACGCTTTGCGCGGTGCCTTGACTGCCGGCAACGTGGTGCAGCATGCCGGTGCGCTGGTCGCGGATAACCGCCAGATTCCGGTCACCGCAGGAACCTTTCTGTCCAGTGCCTCGGATATTGCCGAGCTGGTGGTAGGGGTTTTTGATGGAAAACCTGTGTACTTGTCGGATGTGGCCCGTATAAGTTCGGGACCGGATCAGCCCGAGCAATTTGTCAGTTTTGGAACAGGCCCCAGCGCCGCGGAAAAAGACCTGGCCCCGGGCATCCTGGCACCGGCAGTCACCCTGGCCATAGCCAAGAAACCTGGCACCAATGCCGTGGATATTGCCCGGCAGGTTATCCAGCGTGTGGATCAACTCAAGGGCGTGATGATTCCTGACCACGTGATGACCACCATCACTCGGAACTATGGCCAGACCGCCGATGACAAGGCCAGCAAGCTGATCCAGAAACTCATCTTTGCCACCGCCTCGGTGGTGCTGCTGATCGGTTTCACCCTGGGGTGGCGTGAGGCCGTGGTGGTCGGCGCCGCCGTGGTCCTCACCCTGGCACTAACCTTGTTCGCGTCCTGGGCGTGGGGATTCACGATTAACAGGGTGTCATTGTTCGCGCTGATATTTTCCATCGGCATCCTGGTGGACGATGCCATCGTGGTGGTGGAGAACACCCACCGGCACATGATGCTTGGCGCCACCAGCATCCGGGAGGCGATACCGCCCGCCGTTGACGAGGTGGGTGGGCCGACCATCCTGGCTACCTTCACCGTGATTGCCGCCTTGCTGCCCATGGCATTTGTGTCAGGCCTGATGGGTCCGTACATGAGTCCTATTCCGATCAACGCCAGTGCCGGTATGGTCCTGTCATTGGCGGTGGCGCTGACGGTCACACCCTGGTTGAGCAATCACTTGCTCGGTGGCGGCCATGCCGGCACCCACGTGGAAGACAAGCTGCAGAATAAACTGGATGCCTTGTTCAGAAGGGTGATGGGCCCGCTGCTCAGGGGCAAGGCCGGATCCGCTGCCCGCAAGCGCCTGTTCCTGGGTGTGCTGGTCGCCATCTTCGCGGCGGTTGGCCTGGCCGGGGTCAAGCTGGTTGTGATGAAGATGCTGCCCTTCGACAACAAATCGGAGTTCCAGGTGGTTGTGGATATGCCCGAAGGAGCCTCCCTTGAGCAGACTTCACGGGTACTGGACGAACTGGGTAAATATTTGCGAACGGTACCCGAGGTGACCGACTTCCAGCTTTACGCGGGTACCGCCTCGCCGATTAACTTTAACGGCCTGGTCCGTCAGTACTACCTGCGAGAGGGTGCCAACGTGGGCGACATCCAGGTGAACTTGCAGGACAAGCACAACCGCAGTCGCTCAAGCCATGAAATCGCCCTGGATGTGCGGGGTCCGCTGGTGGAAATCGGCAAGGCCCTGGGCGCCTCGGTAAAGGTCGTCGAGGTGCCGCCGGGACCACCGGTGCAGGCGCCACTGGTTGCCGAGGTGTATGGGCCGGATTATGCGGGCCAGTTACAGGTGGCAGGCGCACTACGGAAATTGTTTGCCAGTACGCCGGACATCGTGGATGTGGACGACAGCGTTGAGGCGGATGCGCCGAGACTGGTGATCGAGGTGGATCGGAACAAGGCTGCATTGCTGGGTGTGAGCCAGGCCCAGGTTGCCGATGTTCTGTCGGTGGCCCTGGGTGGCCAGGACGTGGGTTACGTTCACCAGGGAACAGAGAAATACCCGATACCTGTGCGACTGGAGTTACCGGTGGCGGACAAGGCCCATGTGGACAGCTTGCTGATGTTACGCGTGGCCTCCAACACCGGACACTTTGTGCCGCTCTCAGAAGTGGTCACGGTGCGTGAAGGTATGTGGGAGAAGACTATTTACCACAAGGACCTGTTGCCAGTGGTGTATGTCACGGGCGACATGGCGGGTGACCTGGACAGCCCCCTGTACGGCATGATGGATATTTCCGCAGCCATTGTTGAGCAAAACACCGGTGGCGTGGACCTGGAGCAGCGGTACATTTCCCAGCCGGATGATCCCTACTATTACAGCGTGAAGTGGGATGGTGAGTGGCAGATTACTTACGAGACATTCCGTGACATGGGCCTGGCGTATTCGGTTGGCCTGGTGCTGATTTACCTGCTGGTAGTGGGCCAGTTCCGATCCTATTCGGTACCCCTGATCATTATGGCGCCCATACCGCTGACCATAATCGGTGTGATGCCGGGACATGCCCTGCTGGGCGCCCAGTTCACCGCGACATCAATGATTGGAATGATCGCCCTGGCGGGAATTATCGTCCGGAATTCCATCCTGTTGGTGGACTTTATCGATCATGAATACGCACGAGGCATCGCCTTCGAGGAGGCAATTATTCGTGCCGGTGCGGTACGCGCGAAACCGATAGTCCTGACGGGCCTGGCGGCCATGATGGGTGCTTTCTTTATCCTGGATGATCCGATTTTTAATGGTCTGGCGATCTCCCTGATATTTGGCATCCTGGTGTCCACGGTGTTGACCCTGGTTCTGATACCGGTGCTGTATTACGCCAGTCGTTACAAGACCCTGGAGAGCGCTTCCGGGTAGTCGGTAAGAAAGGCTTTAGCTGGAACGTTGGCGGCCAATGGCCAGTTGGCGTTCCAGTTTGATTTTTTCGCCAATTTGACGGCCGCCGAGGCCTTCCAGATCCAGATCGGCCGCATTCACTGCGGCGGCAGCCTGGTATGCCTGGCGCAGCATGTCGGCCTGGGGATAGGGTTGATCTTCCAGTCCGGTGCGGCCCCGGGCGTCTGCTTCACATGCCAGTACAAATCCTTCCAGTACTTCGGGACGGCGAAAGCTGTCCAGGTCCTCCAGCAATCCCAGTACCGTGGCATCTTTGAGTTCGCTCATGCGGTGGCACTTGCCGTGCAGCTTCGCCACCTTCATCCCCAGGTCTCTGAACTGGTTCGGGATTTTCAGGCGCTGGGACATTTCCTGAACCAGGCGTGCACCGCGCTGTTCGTGCCCCGGGTGACTGGGCCAGCGATCTGGCGGTGTGGTGGCCTTGCCCAGGTCATGCACCAGGGCGGCAAACCGAACCACCGGGTCGTCGGACAGGGTTGCTGCCTGGGCTAGCACCATGAGCGTGTGGACACCGGTGTCCACTTCCGGATGCCATCTTGCGGGCTGGGGTACGCCGTAAAGGGCGTCGATTTCCGGAAACAGGACCGCCAGGGCACCGCAGTCGCGCAAGGCCTGAAAGTACAGTTCCGGCATGGCTTCGCCCAGGGCTCTCTCGGTTTCCTGCCAGACTCGCTCGGGCACCAGGTTGGCCAGTTCACCGCTGGCGGCCAGTTGGGCCATCAACTGCCGGGTTTCATCCGCAATGTGAAAACCCAGGGGCGCGAACCTGGCCAGGAAGCGGGCCACCCGCAGCACCCGCAGGGGATCCTCGGCGAAGGCCGGTGAGACATGGCGCAGCACCCGCTCTTCCAGGTCACGCTGGCCGCCGTAGGGGTCTACCAGGCGCTGCTGGGCGTCCATTGCCATGGCGTTGATGGTCAGGTCTCGACGCAGCAAGTCCTCTTCCAGGGTGACATCGGGTGAGGCATGCACCTCAAACCCGTAATAGCCAGAGCCGCTCTTGCGCTCGGTTCTCGCCAGGGCATACTCTTCAGCGCTCTTTGGGTGCAGGAATACGGGAAAGTCCTTGCCAACCTTGCGGAAGCCCTGTTCCAGCATTTTTTCCACGCTGCCGCCCACGACCACCCAGTCGCGCTCCTTGACAGGGAGTTCGAGCAGTTTGTCGCGCACAGCGCCGCCTACAAGGTACGTATCCATGAAGCCATTGTGCCTCAGGCTCGAATACTTGTCCCGAACCGGGATGTCCCCGTGGGAATCAGTCGCTTCGTCCTGCACCCTTGCGGAACTCATCCAGACTGGATTGAGCCTTGTTTGCCGCAAGGTAGGTAGGAGCGATGACGTCCAGTGACCTGGGCGTGATACCCAGTCGACCAAGACCGTTCTTGTCGCAGATGCTGTTCAGGGTCAGGGACCGGTAGTTGTCCATGCTGAACGGCTTTCCGGGCAGCAATTCCATCACCCGGGCCTGGGCCATCGCCAGGTTGTCCGGCAGACCAATGATCTTGCGCTTCACACCGATCTGCCTGGCCACGAAGGTCACCAGTTCTTTCAAGGAATACACCTGGGGACCGCAAAGCTCGAAGGTCTGCCCATGGGTACGAGGGTTATTCAGGCAGCGGCGAAACGCCTCGCTGACGTCTCCGACATACACCGGCGCGAAGCGAGCGTTGGGTCGGGCCAGCGGGAAGAACAGCGGGACCGAGCGCAGCAAATCCGCGAATCGATTGGTGAATGAATCTCCCCGGCCGAAAATCACCGAGGGCTGGAAAATTGTCCATTTCAGGTCGGCCCTGGCGGTGCGCACGGCATTTTCTGCCTTGCCCTTGCTGCGCAGGTAAACGCTGGGGGCTTTTTCAGCATCGGCTTTCAGGGAACTCATGTGCAGCAAGCGCTTGACGCCGGCTTTCTCACAGGCCGCCACGACCTTTTCGGCCAGCTCGATGTGGGCACTGGCGAAGGAGTTATCTTGTCCGCGGAATTCGTTGAGGATGCCCACCAGGTTGATGACTGCGTCGACATCCTGGAAGAGGCGATCCAGGGTCTCAGGGTTATGGATATCGGCGGTAACCTCGGTGACCGTAGGCAGTACCAGCAGGTCCCGGTTGCGCTCGCGGTTCCTGGTAGGCAGCACCAGGCGATGGCCGTCACCGGCGAGCTTGGCTGTCAGGTTATGCCCGACAAATCCGGTGCCGCCAAGAATGCATATCGAGTACTTGCCCATTTTGTTCCGTTGGTTGGTAGTCGGGGGGGATAGGAGTATGCGCCCAAAACGGGCCGCTCAGTGCAGCTTGTGAATTATAGATTCAGCGAGTCCGAATGTCAGGCTCTGGTTCCCCGCCAGGCTAGTCGCTGCCGGATTCGCGCTCGTGGGGTACGAGCGCACTGGCCTGGAGTTGGGCTGCGGAGGGAATAGGCCTCAGTACCTCAGACAAGCGGGTGCCTTGCTGCTCCAGACGCCAGGAAAATATCGCCTGGCTTTCCAGCACCCGGCGCACGTAATTTCGGGTTTCCCTGTAGGGCAGGGTCTCTATCCAGATGTCGGCGGGCACCGACCCGGTGGCGGGAAGCCAGCTGCTTACCCGATTCGGGCCCGCGTTGTAGGCCGCCGTGGACAACACCAGGTGACTCCCGAAGCGGGCCTGCATTTTGGCCAGGTAGCGGGTGCCCAGTTGAATGTTGGTGTCCGGGTCCAGCAAGCTTCCGCTGCTGGTATAGCGAATCTGGAATTCCCTGGCAGTTGCCGCTCCGGTGGCAGGCATCAGCTGCATAAGGCCCAGCGCGCCGGCCCGTGATTTCACATCGGGCATGAACAGGCTTTCACTGCGTGCGATGCCCATGGCCCAGTTCAGGCTAATGCCAGCCTGGTCTGAGGATGCCTTGAATAATTCGAAGAATGCGGGCGGATAACGCAGCTTCAGGTCATCGTAAAGGCGCTGGCGGGCTGCCGTGGCTATCGCCTGGGAGTGCCACCCCATGCGATGGGCCAGGATGGATGCCTGGACTTGCTGGGTCGGGGAGAGTTGCCGGATAACGGCGTCCCATTCCAGCCGACCGCGGGTATACAGTCCCGTGGCGAACAGTTCTCCGGCCCGGAACAGCTCCTGCTTTCCGGCCAGTTCCTCCAAAATGGGTTCGTCCGCAGGCGTGTCCCGATGAGAGAACGCGTAGGGCAGGGCCAGGGCATCCGCTGCCATGAATCCGTAATAACTGCGTTGCTGGGCCAGGGCCATCAGCGTCTGGTTTGCCTGGTCGTTTTTGCCGGCGGCCTGCATGGCCCGGGCTGCCCAATACTGCCATATGTCCTCGCGAGCCAGATTGTCAGGCATGCTGGCAATCGCATTGGACAGGCTTGGCCAGTCCCCCAGGTAAAGGGCGGCGCGCGCCCACCACTCCAGGCTGTCCTCATCATGAAAATTCACAGGTAGCCTGGCCATGCGCTGCATGCTGTTTGGCTGCATATTCTGGGCGGACCAGAAGGCGATCTTCCGTTCCATCCTGACTAGCTGGGCGTCGGTGAAACTGAAACGCTTCCGGTATTTACTGTGCCAGAGTTTCTGCGCAGCATCCGGGTCGCGTCGCGCGAGGCGCTCCAGGCCGTCCAGGATCAGTGAGCGGGCGCGCTCGGAATTCTTGAAGTGCTGTTTCGCAAGCTCTCGCTCAGGATCCCTGGCCATGCGCTTGTACAGGTCAACCAGGGCCTGTTCGGACTCTGTCAGGAAGCCCGCCAGATAGTCGGCCAACTGGAAATTGCGCTCCGCCAGGGCCAGCGACAGTCTTTGCCGGTAGCTGGCGCTGTCGAGCAATTTCTCTCTGGCCAGCCAGCGGAACAGCGGATCGCATTCCCTGGGTTGGCTGTTCCCTACCGTCCAGAGTGTCAAGGCAGGTTCGACAACTTGCTGTGGTTCTCCGGTTTTCAGTCTTGCGAGCACCGCCTGGCAGTGCAGGGCGGCGTCATTGCCGTCGGCATAAAAACGGTCGTATTGGGTCAGGAACTCGGACCAGCGTTGTTCCTGGTACAGGCGTTGCACCCATCGTGAGCGCAGCCTTGATGATGCGTACAGAGACGGATGAAGGTCCAGGTAGCTTTCAATCTCCGTGTGCTGCACCTGGCCCACGCTTGCTGCCAGCCAGGCGCCGCGAAGATCATCGCGCAGAGGATAGCCGTCCAGCAAGGTTAGTTCGGGTTCCACCTGGGACCAGTTCCCGCGCTCGGCCGCGTGTAATGCGCGCATGAATGCCTCCCGCTGGGTCTGCAGGGAAGGCGCGTCGGCCAATACGGTGTTCGCGGAGAAACAAGTTGTCAGGCAAAAAAATGTTGTCAGTAAAACGTTGCGCATCATGAGTGAGCTTAAGCCACGACTTGTAAGAGTGGGAGGACCTGCCAGAATACTGGCTTATTGGCCTTGGCCGGGACGAGGAGAAATCGGTGGACTGGATTATGCTCGCGAGCTTCCCCGTCCTGGGTCTATTCGCTGGTGTGTTGGCCGGCATGTTCGGTATTGGCGGCGGGCTGGTTATCGTCCCCGCCCTGGTCCTGGTTTTCGGCTATTACGACCTGGCTCCTGACCACCGAATGCACCTGGCTATTGGCACTTCGCTTGGGACCATTATATTCACTTCCGTCTCTTCTTTGCTTGCCCATCATCGCAAGCGGGCAGTGATGTGGCCCACGGTGTTCCGGCTGGTGCCGGGAATCCTGGTTGGCGGGTTGCTGGGCGCAGCCATCGCCGACTCGGTCACCAACAGGGCTCTTGGGGGCGTATTCGGTCTGTTCGTAGTCACCATATCCCTTTACCTGGTCATCGGGCGGCGACCCGAGGCCCACGGGCAGTTGCCTGGCTGGCCGGGGCATGTTCTGGCCGGGTTGGTGGTCGGAACGGTCTCCGCCCTGACCGGCATCGGCGGCGGTGCGGTGACCAATCCGTTTTTGCTCTGGCGCGGCGTGAATATACGCAATTCCGTTGCCACCTCGGCTGCCTGTACCCTGCCGGTCGCCCTGGCGTCCGCCACCGGATTCTTATTCGCCGGACTGGGTGCGGGTGACCTGCCTGCTGGCGCGACCGGCTATATTTACTGGCCTGCCGTGGCAGGCATCACGCTGGGCAGTGTATTGACGGCGCCTCTGGGCGCCCACTTCGCCCATAGCATGCCGGTGGAACAGTTGCGGCGGGGCTTTGCCGTGCTCCTGGTGTTTGTCGGCGCCCGCATGCTGTGGAGAAGCTTTTTCTAGGGATATAAAAAAAGCCCGGCCGAAGCCGGGCTCTGATTCGGTTTGTCCGATTCTAGCGAACGACCAGCACGATGCTGCGACTAGCTCGCCGCAATTGCAGCAGCAGGGAGTTGGCATCGGTGGCCGCCTCGGCCAGTTCCTCGGTAGTAGTGACTCGCTGGCGGTTGACTCGCATGATCAGGTCGTTGGGTCGCAAGCCGTTGGCAAAAGCCGGGCTGCCCTGTTCCACGGAGCTGACCAGCACCCCTTGTACGCCATCGTAACCGGCGCTCTCAGGCGTGATGGTCTCGAAGCTGGCGCCCGCCAGGCCAGGATGGACTTCCCCGGCGCTGATCGGTCCGGCAGCTGTCTGGCCCAGTGTGGCGCTGACGGTTTTTTGCTTGCCATCACGTAGCAAGACGATCTTCACCGATTCACCCGCACTGTGCATACCTATGCGCAGGCGCAGAGACGCGGCATCGGTGACCGCTTCGTCGTTCACCGACAGCACGACATCGCCGGGTTCTATGCCGGCTTTCTCGGCCGCCGAGCCAGGCATAACCTGGGAGACCAGTGCGCCGCCCGAGGTATTCAGCTTCAGGCTCTTGGCCAGATCCGGATCTATGCTTTGCACGCTAACGCCCAGCAGGCCCCTGCGTACCTCGCCGAATTCCAGGATTTGCTCCATTACGTTGCGGACCATATTGGAGGGGATGGCAAAACCGATGCCGACGCTACCACCGGAGTTTGAAATGATGGCTGAATTGATACCCAGCAGTTCGCCCCTGAGGTCGATCAGCGCGCCACCGGAATTACCCATGTTGATGGCGGCGTCTGTCTGGATGAAGTCCTCGTAGTTATCGTTGTTCAGGCCGGAACGTCCCAGGGCGCTGATGATCCCGGAGGTAACCGTGTGCTGGAGCCCAAATGGATTACCAATTGCCACGACAAAATCGCCCACCCGGGCCGAACCGGAGTCTGCAATGGGAATCTGGTGAAGATTTTCGGGGTCCACTTTCAATACGGCGATGTCCGACAGCGGGTCGGTGCCAATTACTGTGGCATCCAGGGTCCGCTTGTCCAGCAGGGTGATCCGAATTCGGTCTGCCCGGTCCACCACATGATGATTGGTCAGAATGTAGCCGTTCTTCGCATCAACGATCACGCCTGAGCCACCACCGCGGAATTCCCGGTTTTGGCACTGGGGAAACTGGCTGAAAAAAGGATCTGAGCACATCGGGTGCGCGGGTCCCGCCTGACCCATGACCGCGATATTTACTACGGCGGGGGAAACCCGCTCGACTAGCGGTGCAAGGGTGGGTACGGCCTGGTCGCCGACAAAGGCGGGCAGCGTAGCGCTGGCGATATTGCTTGAACTGGCCAGCACTACCGCGACCAGCAGGCCTCGTAAAAGAGTAGTCATCGGAATTTAACACCTCTGTTTATAGTTAAAAGGAGGTTTTTCAATCTCCGGATAGTAGTAGACCAGACAATTTCCCGCTGGTTCCACTATGCACCGGGGGCCATTGCGCGGAAAGCACCGGATTGCCTAAGTAGGTTGGGGTTGACGGGGTGATTTTCAAGCGCCTGGCCTTAAGGTTTTCGTTGGCCTGTGGACAAATTGTGGGTTATTTGTGGAAAACAGGTGAACACAAGATATTGTGCCCAAGTATCCTTGGCCTGGCGCGCAAAAATTAAATACTGATTTTAGCTTGATTTTGTAAGCTATTGTTTTTCTTAGATTAAGTCAATAGCATTTAATTATGTTCAAGTCTTGACATCCGGGCGCTCTGGGAATAGTCTTTTGCTTCGAACACAACATCTTGTGTTTCCCGAATCGAGAATCAAAGCACGGGGACCCAAAAGGGTCTTTGGTATCCCTTGCGCTAATAAAAATCGAATTAAGGGGACGTGAGGAGTCTTAAAATATAGCAGTACATGCATTTCTGGGGGGCGTCGGACTGCAATGAAAACCGCTGAAGAATTGGTAAATACCGGGGTGTCTGACATCCCTTTTCAAGCTGCATCACTTGATATCTGGGATAAAAAATATCGTCTCAAGGCGAAAGACGGCGCAAATGTCGACAACACTATCGAGGACACTTATGAGCGTGTCGCGAGAGCGCTTGCCGATGTGGAAGCGCCGGAAAAGCGTGAGGAGTGGTATGAGCGTTTTGTTTGGGCGCTGAGCCAGGGAGCTATTCCCGCGGGCCGCATCATGTCCAACGCTGGCGCCCAGGACCACAAGCCTGCCACGTCTACGATCAACTGCACCGTCTCGGGCACCATCCGGGATTCCATGCATGACATCCTGGATAAAGTTCATGAGGCTGGACTGACCTTGAAGGCCGGTTGCGGTATCGGCTACGAGTTTTCCACCCTGCGCCCCAGGGGCGCGTACGTATCGGGCGCCGGAGCCTATACCTCGGGTCCGCTGTCTTTCATGGATATTTACGACAAGATGTGCTTCACCGTGTCATCTGCCGGCGGTCGCCGTGGCGCCCAGATGGGCACATTTGACGTGGGCCATCCCGATGCTATCGACTTTATCCGCGCCAAGCGCGAGGACGGGCGCCTCCGCCAGTTCAACCTGTCTCTGCTGGTGACCGACGGCTTTATGAAGGCCGTGAAAGAAGATGCCGACTGGCCCCTGGCGTTCCCGGTGAGTCATGAAGAAGTCGACGAAGATGGCCTGGACCTGTCCGATCCCAAGTCGGTGATATGGCGGGAATGGCCCAATCATGACAAGTCCTACGTCATTGATGGTGCCGGCCTGGTTGCCTGCAAGGTTTACAAGATCCTTCCGGCACGTCGCATCTGGGACGTCATCATGTCCTCAACCTATGACTATGCTGAGCCGGGCTTCGTGTTGATCGACAAGGTCAACGAGATGAACAACAACTGGTGGTGCGAGAACATCCGCGCCACGAACCCCTGTGGCGAACAGCCGCTTCCGCCTTATGGCTCATGCCTGCTGGGCTCGGTGAACCTGACCCGCTTCGTGGTCAATCCTTTCACCAAGGAAGCCTGTTTTGACTGGGACGAGTACCGCAAGGTCGTGAAGGTGTTCACCCGTATGCTGGACAACGTGGTGGAGATCAATGGTCTTCCCCTGGGCCGCCAACGGGATGAAATTACCCGCAAGCGCCGTCATGGCATGGGTTTCCTGGGACTGGGATCTACTGTCACCATGCTGACCATGAAGTACGGAAGCGCCGAATCGGTGGAGTTCACTGAGAAAGTTGCCCGAGAGATGGCATTGGCTGGTTGGGAAGCCGCCCTGGACTTGTCGAAGGAAAAGGGCCCGGCACCGATTATGACCGAAGAGTTCACCGTGACCGGTGACATGATGCGCAAGCGCCCGGAAATGAAAGACGATGGCATCCAGGTTGGCGACAAGCTGCCCGGCAGGCTGTTGCACGCTCGTTACAGCCGTTACATGCAGCGCGTGGCCGAGCAGGCTCCCGAACTGGTTGATGAGCTGGCTAAGGTGGGCGCTCGCTTCACCCATCACAGTTCAATCGCGCCTACCGGAACAATTTCCCTGTCACTGGCCAACAATGCAAGTAACGGCATTGAGCCCAGCTTTGCCCATCATTATTTCCGTAATGTGATTCGGGAGGGACGCAAGACCAAGGAGAAGGTGGACGTATTTTCCTTCGAGTTGCTTGCCTACCGGGAATTGGTTAATAAGCAGGCCTCCTCGGATGCAGGAACTGACGTTAACAGCCTGCCTGAGTATTTCATTACTGCTGATGACGTCAATCCGACACAGCACGTGGATATTCAGGCTGCGGCCCAGAAGTGGGTGGATTCGTCGATTTCCAAGACCGCCAATGTACCCACGGCGTTCCCGTACGAGGAATTCAAGAACATCTACATGTATGCCTACGAACAGGGGCTGAAGGGTTGCACCACATTCCGCTTTAATCCCGAGGCATTCCAGGGCGTGCTGGTCAAGGCCGACGACCTGAAAAACACGACCTATGTGTTCACCCTGGATGATGGCACCGAGCTTAAGCTCAAGGGTGACGAGGAAGTCGAATACGATGGCGAGATTCATACCGCGGCCAATTTATTCGACGCGATTAAAGAGGGTTACTACGGGAAGTTCTAGATAAGGAATCCCGGGTAGCCCCCGAAAAGAGGTAGTCAGGAACAAATATGTCGCCGCTGGAAAAGACATGGAGAAGACGCGCCGCCGAGGTCACCTATGCGGTCGATGAATCCACCACCCGCTGGGCAGGAGCGGTGAGCAAGCCGCCTGGTGAGGTGTCACAACCCAAGGCAGCCAGGCCGAAGAAAATCCAGTCTGGCAGTCTGAAACACACACGGTAAGCGCCATCACGGATGCTTGCTGACACAGAGCAACGAGAGAGAGAAAACAGAACTATGACAATCAAGATCGATCACAAGATCGTCGGCTACCAGGTGGAGAAGCCAGAGGAAGCGGCTCCCAAGGTTGAAACCAAGGCGACTTCCGCGGAAGGCAAAGTCATCCGGATGCACGAAAAGCTCGAGCGTCCCGAGATGCTTATCGGTTCAACCTACAAGGTAAAGCCGCCGGTAGCTGATCACGCCATGTACGTGACCATCAACGACATATTGCTCAATGAGGGCACGCCCCACGAGAATCGTCGTCCCTTCGAGATTTTTATTAACTCGAAAAACCTGGACCACTACCAGTGGATAGTGGCGCTGACCCGGATTATCTCCGCGGTTTTCCGCAAGGGCGGGGATTCGACCTTCCTGGTGGAAGAGCTCAAGGCTGTGTTTGATCCCCGTGGTGGATACTGGCAGCCGGGCGGCAAGTTTATGCCCTCCATAATTGCTGAGCTGGGACACATCATTGAGAAGCATATGATCAGCATTGGCCTGATCAAGGATGCGGTCCTTGATGAGTATCAGATGAAACTGGTGAACGAGAAGCGTGCTGAATACGAGGCGTCCAAGCAGCAGACCGACGCCTTTGCCGACACCCAGTACCCGGAAGGTGCCCAGTTGTGTGGTAAGTGCTCCACTGCGGCGGTAATCATGCTGGATGGATGCATGACCTGCCTGAGTTGTGGTGATAGCAAGTGCGGCTAGCCGGCTGGCTGACAACCTGAAAAGACGCGGCCCCAGGGTCGCGTTTTTTTTGCCCGCCTGGTAGCTGCCCGGAGAAACTCCGATGACAGACAAGCAATCCGCTCCGACGACAACGGACGAGCTGTTGCAGGCTTTTCATGCCGGGGAACTGGATCAATTACCGTTTCTGGGGCAGCTGATGGATCGGGATGTCTGGGTGATACTGGACTGCCCCTGGGATGGCTGCTCGTCCCTGCCCAGAGATGCACGGATGTTGCTGGCTAACGAGGGGGACGAGTCAGAGCACCGCATGTTGGCGCTGTTTTCGACTCGCAATCTGGCCCAGGAATTCATGCTGGGGGCATCCGCTTATAAGCACCTGGCCAAGGTCCCCGCCGCCCTGGCGATACTTGCGGTGACCGAAGAGCAGGGTGCAGTGGTGAATCCCAATCGAGACAACGGTTGTCGTATTCCGCCTCCTGTGGCGGCGTATTTGCGGCGCTCAATCCAGCGCCAGTTACGGCACTAGGCTCCCGCCAGCGAGTGTCTCGCTACCAGGGCAGTTTTTCGCCGTTGGCGTGATAGAACCCGCCGCTGGCTTCCATGCCGAGTTGATCTATTCTCTCTATCAGTCCACGGGCGGATTCGTCGCTATCAATCAAGCCGCTATGACCGGTCATGTCCGTGCGAACATAACCGGGGTGCAATAGCAGTACGCAGACATCGTCGCCGGCAAGGTCCCTGGCCAGTGACACCCCCGCTGAATTGACTGCGGACTTGGACATGCGATAGCCGTAGCTGCCGCCGGAGGTGTTGTCCGCTATGGATCCCATACGGCTGGTAATAATTGCCAGGGTGGAGCCCTTTGCGAGGCGCGACCGCAAGGCCTGGGCCAGCAGTACCGGTCCCAGCGCATTGACCCTGAACTGATCCATGATCTGCTCAATGGCGGCAGCGTCAATCTTGCCAAGGCTCTGATTGCTGAGAATGCCGGCGTTGCTAATAACCAGGTCCAGCGTCAGATCGCCCAGCCGTGCCTGGAGTCGGGCCAGGTCCTCGGGATGGGTAACATCAATACCCGATTCGACCCGACAGCCCAGTTGCTCAAGCTCCGGCGAGGATCTGCGAACCACGGCAATGACCTCATCACCACGTTCGGATAGCTGGCGGCACAGTTCCAGACCAATTCCCCGGTTGGCGCCGGTAACCAGTACATGTTTCATGCGGGAGGTTCCTGTCTTGATGCCTGGGCCGTTATAGTAGCGCAAGGCAGCCTCGGGCTGCGGGAGATTAGTTCATGACCCATATTAGATTGGCGGCAATCGCCCTGGCCTGCGCCATGTTGCTGGCCTGTTCCACCCAACAGGCCTATTCGGGGGCGGCAAGGTCCGCCGAGGAGGTGGCGCTGATCAAGGGCGATCCCAAATTCCGCCTTGCACCGGTGGCCGCTTACCTTCGCAGTGTTGATGACAGAATCCTGGGGGATACCCAGTCCTCGGTACAGGTATTGCCTGGTGAACATGAACTGGTGGTGGATTGTGTGGTCACAACAAGTGGTGACCGGCAGCGTATCAGGCTCCAGGTCCTGGTCGAGGCTGGTGAGCGCTATCGGCTGGAGCCACAACTGGTAGGCGCTAACCAGGCCTGTGACACGGTGCGCCTGGTCAAGGAATAAAGACGAGGAGAAACAGCATGGGTTTTTGGTCAATTCTGGGTAATGTCATCTGGCTGGTTTGGGGCAGTGGCGTGGCCTGTTTCCTGTTTTGGGGTCTGGCGGGAATTCTGCTGTGCGCAACCGTTATTGGCATTCCCTTTGGCATTGCTGCCTTTCGTATCGCCATGTTCTCTTTGCTGCCCTTCGGCAATACCCTGGCCGATGCCGAGGAGTTGGGCCAGGAGCGCATTACCGGCACTGGCTTCGCCAACCTACTCTGGTTCCTGTTGGCTGGGCTCTGGCTGGCGATCCTGCATGTGATCTGGGGCGTATTCCATTGTCTGACCATCATTGGCATTCCTTTTGGCCTGGCGCATTTCAAACTGGCCAGGGTATCGCTTGCTCCCCTGGGTAAGCGCTCTGTGCTGGCTGGAGGGGCCGGCTGATGGTCAATGAATTTTCCCGGGGCGCCTCCTATGCCCTGGGTGGCCTGGGGCAGTTGACCAATCCGCTGCTGCGGCCGTTTGTCATTATTCCCCTGCTAATCAACTTCCTGCTGTTCGCGGTGGTGATTTGGGGCGCCAAGGAATTATTTGCGGCCTGGCTGGACAGCATGCTTTCCTGGCTACCCGACTGGCTTGGCTTTCTGGACTGGCTGCTGTGGCCAATTTTCATCGTCACGGCACTGCTGATGGTGTTCTACACGTTTACCGTGGTGGCCAATCTATTGGGGTCTCCATTCAATGGGCTGCTTTCTGAGAAAGCGGAACGGGAAGTGTTCAGGGGCGCTGAACTGCCTCACACCGGGCCCCTTTGGAAAGAAGTGCTGCGCGCGCCCTGGATTGAAATCCGTAAGCTGCTGTACGTGGTGTTGTGGGCCATTCCCCTGCTGCTGCTGTTTTTGATACCCGGGGTTAATGCCTTTGCTCCCCTGTGCTGGTGGGCATTTGGCGCCTGGATATTGGCGCTTCAATACATGGACTACCCCCTGTCCAACCACGGTATAAGTTTGAGTCGACAGCGGACGTTGCTGGCCCGGCACAGGCCCGTAGTGCTGGGTTTTGGGTCTGCCGTGCTGCTGATGACTTTGGTGCCAATCGTGAATTTCGTTGTGATGCCCGCGGCAGTTATTGGCGCCACCCGCATGTGGTCCGAACTGCTTCGTCCACGGATCGACGCGGAGTAGGCCTCAAGACCTGCGGTATCCGTTACAATCTCGTGCATTCGCGTCCCATTATCCGGGGCGTCATGACACGGGAGATTTTCATGAAAACCAGATTATCCGTACTGTCGGTGTCCGCCCTGCTGGTGCTGGGCGCCTGCGGTAAGCAGCCAGCCGATGTGCCAGTCAGCGCAGAGGCCCCCGCCTCGACCACCCTGACCGAGAGTCAGCGATACGCCGAGCAGCGGGTGGGTATTTACGCTCCCTTCAAACTGACCACCGACATAAGCGGGTTTAGTCCAGCCAAGCGGGAAATGGTCAAGTTGCTGATTGAGGCAGCCACCATCATGGATGATCTGTTCTGGCGCCAGGCCTGGGGTGACAAGGCTGCCCTGCTGGATAGCCTGGATCACGAACCCAGCCGACGCATGGCCGAAATGAACTACGGACCCTGGGACCGGCTGGCCGGCGACCGCCCCTTTATTGACGGTGTGGGTGAAAAGCCCTTGGGCGTCACCTTCTATCCGGAAGACATGACCAAGGAAGAATTCGAGGCCGCTGACCTGGAAGGCAAGGATAGTCTTTACACCATTATCAAGCGTGACGAGAACGGCGCGCTGAAGGTGGTGCCGTATTCCCAGGCCTTTGCCCCCGAGCTGGCCCGTGCCGCGGAACTGTTGAACCAGGCTGCCGGGTTAGCCGAAGATCCGGGTTTCGCCAATTACCTGCGTTTGCGATCACAGGCACTGCTCAGCGATGACTACCTGGCCAGCGACATGGCCTGGATGGACATGAAGTCCAATACTGTTGACCTGGTGTACGGTCCCATTGAGTCCTATGAGGATAAGCTTTTCGGCTACAAGGCCAGCTTCGAAGCCTATGTGTTGATCAAGGACGTGGCCTGGAGTGAGCGCCTGGCCCGCTACGCATCGTTCCTGCCGGAACTGCAGGCCGGTCTGCCCGTGCCTGACGCCTACAAGGCCGAGGAGCCGGGTACGGATTCTGACCTCAACGCCTATGACGTCGTGTATTACGCCGGTGATTGCAATGCCGGGTCCAAGACCATCGCGATTAACCTGCCCAACGATGAAACCGTGCAACTGGCCAAGGGCACCCGTCGTGTTCAGCTGAAAAATGCGATGCGGGCAAAGTTCGACAGCATCCTGGCGCCGATTGCCGATGAACTCATTGCTGCCGACCAGCGCCACCATGTTGTCTTCGATGCATTTTTTGCCAACACCATGTTCCACGAGGTGGCCCACGGCTTGGGTATCAAAAACACCCTGACCGGCAAGGGTCTGGTGCGCACTGCCTTGCGTGACCTCGCCAGCGCCATGGAAGAGGGCAAGGCGGATGTGCTCGGCCTGTACATGATCAAGAGCCTGTATGAAAAGGGCGAGATTAAAGAAGGCGAGTTGATGGACTACTACGTGACCTTCGTAGCCGGCATCTTCCGCTCGGTGCGTTTTGGTGCCTCCAGTGCACACGGCCGCGCCAACATGGTCAGGTTTAATTATTTCCAGGACCGTGGCGCCTTCAAGCGTGATGAGCAGACCGGTCGTTACAGTGTCGACAAGGACGCCATGGACCAGGCCATTGCCGGACTGTCAGGTCTCATCCTGACCCTGCAGGGTGACGGTGATTACGAGGGCGTGACGGCGATGATGGAGGAATTGGAAATGATCAGGCCATCACTTCAGTCCGACCTGGACCGGCTTACTGATGCCAATATCCCCGTGGATATCGTTTTTGAACAGGGTGTAGAGGCCCTGGGTCTTTAAGAAAATGTGCCCTCCGTCCTTGCGGGGACGGAGGGCTCGCCGGTATATTCTGCCAAGTTGCCAAAAACGGAACCTGAGTAAATGAGCCGAAGTTTTGTTGCCTGTGCCGAAAGTGAAGGCCGTGGCTGAGAAGAATCCAGTCAAGCCAGCCAGGGCTGCTAATCAGCAGCGGCGTACCCTGCTTCGGGGCATGGCAGCGGGTTTGCTGACCGCTGGTCTCATGCCGGTCAAGGCATCGGCGGCAGAACGTGCCGACCGGGTGGTGGTACGCAAGGCGCAACGCAAGGTTGAGCTTTACCGGGGCGACAGGATTATCCGCAGCTTCGAGTGTTCCCTGGGATTGTCGCCCAGCGGTCCAAAGAAACGGGAGGGGGACTTCCGCACTCCAGAGGGTAATTACTACCTGGATACCCGTAACTTCGATAGCGATTATTTCCTGTCGATTCGTATTTCCTATCCGAATGAGGAAGACCAGTACTGGGCGCAGCAGAACGGCTTCAGTCCTGGTAATTACATCATGATTCATGGGTTGCCCAACCAGATGGACAAGCCCCCGTCCTACTACACAAGTCGTGACTGGACTAACGGCTGTATCGCTGTAAGCAACGCCGATATTGTGGAAGTCTGGATGTTGACGGATTACCTGACACCGATAGAGATACTGGCCTGATCCGGGCCATTTCCCTTCCGAAAGGCTGATTTTGTGCTCCATTTCCGGAGATTCTCAGGTGTGAACCAGTTCCTGTGAGCGCTGCCCGGTCTTTGTCAGACTATTCTTCAGGTATTCGGAGAAAAATCTGATGGAAGGCAAATTTAGCAAGACCCTGATCAATTCCAGCAACAGTCCCGTCTCCGCCTCCAATGGCGGCGACAAAGAAGGCTGGGAAGCCTATCGGCGCTGGCTGGCACAGATGTCTACACCCGGCGCCCGTGCGCGAACAGAGGCTGTGTCTTTGTATACCTGGTCCGGATACCGTGATTGGGTGGCCAAGGTTCGCAAGGAGTGGGACGAGTAATTATCCACCCTAGCAAGGCATATTCGTCGGCACGTTCCCGGTCCTTGGAAAGCTCTTTTTTTGTCTCATCCCAGGCACCCTTTCGGCCTGCCTTTCATGCGGAAATTCAGTTGCTTGCAATATGTCAAATTCGGCAAAATCGGAATAAGATTTCGAAGCCGTGAACGCGCTCACATTTCTAAATCAGTCCAGGGACTATAGTGACAGCTCGGTTGTCCAATCTATGGAAATCCAAGAGTGAACTACAAAACAAATACAGTTGAATGCTTCGAGTACTACGGCAATAAGCTCTTCCCGCTGGAGTGGATAACCCACGCAGTTGAAGCGGCTCGAACGGTTTTTGATCGTCATTCGGAACTGGACCGGCTTGAGGCCGAACGCCTGGCCAGGCTGCGCCCTTCCATGGACTGGTACTCCCAGGAAAACTAGTTCGGTAGTATCCGGCCCTTCACCTCTGGTGGATTGGCTGGAAGGGGATTCAACTCCCCATGTCCTTGGCCCGGAATCCCGCCGGCGCTACTCTGACCCCTCCCCAAAAAAATTCTCGTGTTCCTTTGTCAGCCGATCAGCTGGCGGAGCATCGGGCGTGCACGGATGGTCTTGAATTTGCCAATGATGGCCCCATCTCTGGCGTTCCGATGTTAATCACTTAACCGAACGGATGACTATGACTGACAAGACCCAGACCCTTGGCTTCCAGGCCGAAGTTAAGCAACTGCTCCACCTGATGATCCATTCCTTGTACAGCAACAAGGAAATTTTTCTCAGGGAACTCATCTCCAATGCCTCGGACGCCCTGGACAAGCTGCGTTTCGAATCCATTGAGGAGCCCTCGCTGCTCGGGCAGCAGACCAATCTTGATATCAAGGTTGAATATGATGCCGAGGCCGGCACCCTCACGGTCCGTGACAGCGGTATTGGAATGACCCGGGACGAGGCCATTGCCAATCTCGGGACTATCGCCAAATCAGGCACCAGTGAATTTCTCCAGGGACTGACCGGCGACGGCAAAAAAGACGCCCAGTTAATCGGCCAGTTCGGAGTAGGCTTTTATTCGGCGTTTATCGTTGCAGACCGTGTCCAGGTAAACACTCGCAGCGTCCATGCCGGCGTCGACGAGGGTGTCAGCTGGGTGTCCGATGGAGAGGGTGAGTTTTCCATCGCTCCCCTTCAGCGTGAACAGCGTGGAACCGAAGTAATTCTGCATCTCAAGGCCGATGAGAAAGAATTCGCCAACGGTTTCCGCCTGCGGTCGCTGGTTCGCAAGTATTCCGACCACATCGCCTTCCCGGTGTTGATGATCAAGGAAAGCGTTGAGCAGACCGAGGGAGAAATTCAATACGAAAGCGTTAACTCAGCCACCGCCCTGTGGACTCGAAGTCGAAGCGATATCAAGGATGAAGAGTACACCGAGTTTTACAAGCACATCTCTCACGATGTGGAAGCGCCCCTGACATGGAGCCACCACCGGGTTGAAGGAAAGCGGGAGTACACCAGCCTGTTGTACGTGCCTTCCCATGCACCGTTTGACCTGTGGAACCGGGAGTCACCCCGCGGCCTGAAACTGTATGTGCAGCGCGTGTTCATCATGGATAACGCCGAGCAGTTTCTTCCCCTGTACCTGCGTTTCATCCGTGGCGTACTCGACAGCAGCGACCTGCCGCTAAATGTCTCCAGGGAGTTGCTGCAGGGTAATCCGGCGGTGGAGGCCATGCGCGGCGCGGTTACCAAGCGAGCGCTGGATATGCTGGCCAAGCTTGCCCGGGACGACCAGGAGGGATACCAGAAATTCTGGAATCAGTTCGGCCAGGTGCTTAAGGAAGGGACGGTGGAGGATGCCGCCAACTCGGAGGCCATTGCCGGGCTGCTCAGGTTTGCAACCACCCACGGCACCGACGATGTGCAGGACCAGTCCCTGGCAGACTATGTCTCGCGAATGAAGGAAGGGCAGGAGCATATTTACTATGTGGTGGCGGACAGTCATCACGTGGCTCGCAATAGCCCCCAGCTGGAAGGCCTGATCAAGCGGGGTGTGGAGGTGCTGCTGCTTAGCGACCGCATCGACGACTGGCTGGTAACCCACCTGGGAGAGTTTGAAGGCAAGAAGTTCAAGGACGTCACCCGGGGTGATCTCGGCCTGGAAGCCATGGAAGAGGATACCGAGAAAGATGCCCGGGAAAAATCAGCCCAAGAGCATCGCGGGGTTCTTGACGGCCTGGCCAAGTCGCTGGAAGGAAAAGTCCAGTCTGTGCGGGCCAGCTCCCGATTGACGGAATCTCCTGCCTGCCTGGTGGTGGATGAGGACGATATGGGTGCCCAGATGCGTCGCCTGATGCAGATGGCGGGCCAGGAAGCCCCCGAGGCACTGCCCATTCTCGAGGTGAACCTGGAGCACCCCCTGGTGCAGCGCCTGGAGTCCGAGTCGGAACCGACACGATTTGATGACCTTGCGGGTGTCTTGCTGGACCAGGCCAACCTGGCTGAGGGCGGGCGCCTGGAAGATCCTGCCGGTTTTGTGAAGCGCTTGAACCGGCTGTTGCTGGAACTCTCCAGCTAGGCTGGACATTAGTGTTGCCACTGGGTTGCAAGGCCGGTGTAGACTTGCCTCTTCAACCCAGGCGCAGCGCTTGATCGTTTTGAACTTGCGTTCACCTGGCGAAGATCAACTTTTAGCAGGACATGGAGTGACCGTGACGACCAGCCCAAGAGTCTGTCAGAGTATTTTTCTGTTTTTGTTATGCGCCGGTTTGGCCGCCTGCAACCAGGTTGCGGTCAAACCTGACCTGGCGGCAGAGCCGTTATACGACGCAGGCACGCGGCACCCGGACGCACCGCTGGAACTGGAACAGTTCGGGAGGCTTGGTGGTCCCTGGGATTGCTCCATCTATTACTTGCAGCAGGACGGCAGCTGGCAGCCTCGTGCTGGCGGCGCACGCTGGACATTCAGCTACGCCCTGGGTGGCCATGCGATTACCGACATCTGGGAGCCCGAGCCTGACGAGGAATATCCGGGCAGCATCGGTATGAATATGCGGGTGTTCGATGCCAAGGCCGACTTGTGGCGTATTGCCTGGACCACGGTGGACCAGGCGAGGTTCGATCTCTATGAGGCCAGTGATGAAGACGGTGACATCATCATGTGGGGCCAGGGTCCGGATCACCAGGTGAGGGTGACGTTCTACAACGTCAGGCCTCAACAGTTCGACTGGAAGTACGAGTTTTCC
>JAOTSW010000123.1 GCA_029864735.1 Chromatiales bacterium
ACTCGATGACCCGGTGATTTGACTCGCGACATGCACGAACCGGGATTCCTTCAATTCAAGTGGGGAAAATATCAGATGGGGAAAATATCAGATTTGCGCGCATTAGGGGCAGATCATTTTACCTGTCCGCGGTTAAAGGGGGGGATATGGCAACAAAATTGACAACGCTGTCAATTATGCCTGAGTATTTACCTTCGCGGGGTGTTTCGGTTTGGTCCGGGCAGGAAGAACAGCTTGCCTCACCCCTTAGATGCACTGGCCTTGTCCCGCCTCCCAGGGATGCCTGGAGACTTCAGTGAGCGACTCAAAAAAATCAAAATACCCGTCTTCGCGATACATGGGGCTCTTGCCCTTGCTTGTTCTGCTGGTGGGCTGTGCCGGCAGTAATCCAGGGGCGGTGGCCGGAGAGGACACTTACAAGCTCATTTTCGCCGATGAATTTGACACCGGCACATCACCCTCCGCCGCGAAATGGACGATAGAAACCGGCTACGGTTCCAACAACGACGGCTGGGGGAATAACGAGTGGCAGAATTATTCTGACTCACCGGACAACGTAAGAGTGGAGGGGGGCAACCTGGTGCTCTCCGCCCAGTGCCCAGTGGCCCCCTGTGGTGTGCGCGACGGTTCGATCACCTCCGGGAAAATCAACACCCAGGGAAAATTCAGCTTCAAGTACGGCAAGCTTGAAGCGCGCATCAAGGCGCCAGTGGGAAAGGCTGCCTGGCCGGCACTCTGGGCGCTGGGTGTGAACCATCCCCAGGTCGGCTGGCCACGGTCGGGGGAAATTGGCTTCATGGAGATCCATAATTTCTACTCGGACGAAAAGACCGTGCAATTCATGATGCACTGGTGTGATGAAGCCAGGCAGGCGCCGGAGCCGTGCTCCTATCCCGATGGCTGGGTTCACGAGGTCCAGTCCCAGTCCTTTCCAATGTCGCTTGGCGATGATTTCCACGTCATGGAAGCCGAGTGGGATGAGAACCGGATCGTTGGAAAGATAGACGGAATAAGCTACTTCACCCTGGCCATCGAACCGGATTCGATGGAAGAGTTTCTCCAGGAGTTTTTCCTGATAATGAATGTTGCCGTGGGAGGCAAGGTTGCCAGTGGCGACCAGCCGCCGGATGGCACCGAGACATTTCCCCAGACTATGCTGGTGGATTACATCCGGGTGTATCAGCGGGTCGATGACGATGCCGGCTGATGGTCAGTGGATAATTCTGTAATGTGATGAACAAAGTCGAAGAGTAATAGCTATGTTGAATGTACGTGTATCCCCGGGCGTCAGAAAATTCGCCGGTGTACTGGCGCTGTTTCTGGTCTTCTCCGTCTCGGCCGCCAGCCCGGCGCCGGATAAGGTGACGACCTTTAAGGGTGAAGACGGCTGGAAATTGCAGCTTAACGGCGAGGACTACTACATCAAGGGCGTGGTCTGGGGGTATACACCAAAAAACGAAAACTACAGTTACAACCTGTGGGGCGAGTCAGAGGACTTCATTCGAAAAGTCATCGATTATGATTTCGCCATGATGAAAGCTGCGGGCGTCAACACGATTCGCAGCTTTGCCACCATCCCGCCTGAATGGGTCACCTATATTTACCAGGAATACGGGATCATGACCGTCATAAATCCGCTCATGGGCCGCTACGGTCACAATGTGGGGGGGAAATGGGTTCCGGTCATTGATTACTCTGACATGCTCACGCGCCTGACGCTGAAGGCCGATACCGTAAAGGCGGTAGAGCGTTACAAAGATACGCCCGGGGTGTTGATGTTCGCATTCGGAAACGAAAGCAACTACGGCCTCTCCTGGTCCAGCTACGAGATTGAAAACCTGCCGGTGGGTGAGCAAGAAGCCGTAAAGGCCGTGTACCTGTACAGCCTGTTCAATGACGTGATATTGGCGTCAAAAAAGATTGCCCCGGACCACCTGTTCACCATCGTAAATGGCGACCTGCAGTACATCGATCTAATCGTTAAGCTTTGTCCGGAGCTGGACTTGCTGGGTAGCAATGTATACCGCGGAAAAACCTTTACCTCGCTGTGGACGGACGTGGAAAAGAAGCTGGATCTTCCGGTGGCCCTGTTCGAGTTTGGCAGTGACGCCTTTAATGCCAAGACAGGCCGGGAGGACGAGTTGTCCCAGGCCAGCTTTTTCAAGACCCAATGGCAGGATATGTACGCCAATGCCTATGGCAATGAACGTGCAGGCAACTCAGTCGGAGGGTTTGTTTTCGAGTGGCGCGATGAATGGTGGAAATACAAACAGACTGAGAATCTGGACGTGCACGACGATCATGCCTCCTGGGGCAATGGTGGCTATTCCTTCGATTGGGTAAATGGCAAGAACAACATGAACGAGGAATGGTTCGGAATTGTTGCGCTTGGCGATCCTGACGCCGATGGTGTTTACACGGCAAGGCCACGAATCGGCTATGACCTCCTGTCCCAAATCTGGCACCTGGATCCCTATGCACTGGACAAGAAGTCATTGTCCAGGGCATTCAAGGCTATCGACATTGATGAGCTTGCCAAGGCAAGAAAGGAAAAAGACGGGTCCCGGTAAGCACCGCTGCAGGGCAGGCAGCCAGACCAGTCAGTGGGGCGACCCCGTGGCCAATGACTTGCCTACGCGTCGGCTGGCGCTGGCCCGGTAGATTCGCGAATCTGCAAGGTTGAGGGAATGATGTCTGTCCCCTCCATTGGCGAGTCTTTTCGAGATCGGTTTATCAGGGCCATGGCGGCCTGTTCGGCCATGGTGGCCAGGGGCTGTCTTATGGTGGTCATGGTCGGGTAAATGTGCCGGGCAAGGGAGGTATCGTCGAATCCTGCAACCGACAGTTGGCCAGGCACACTGATCTTCAGGCGAGTGGCCGTGCCAATGACGCCCGCCGCCATATCATCATTGGCTGAAAATATTGCCGTAGGCGGGTTCTTGAGCGCCAGCAGCCTGGCCCCGCATTCCTCGCCCGATCCGTAGGAGTTATCTCCAGCGGCAACCAGTTCCTGGGAAAACTCGATGCCAGATGTTCGCAGGCCATCCTTGTAACCAAGGAATCGGTTGCGCACCGCCTTGTGATCGGGGTGCCCGGTGATGAAGGCTATGCGTTTGTGACCCAATGCCGCCAGGTATTCGGTCATCTCAGCGGAGACTTCACGATCGTTGGTCGCAATGGCGAAATGCTTGTCATTTCTGGTCCCGGGTGACAATTTCACAAAGGGCGTTCCGGCTGCCTCAATGACCCGCACTATCTTGGGCATATTCGACAAGGGCGCCGCCAGGATGATGCCTGCGGGCCTGACGTGTTCTATCAGGGTTTTCAATTCGCTGCCGACGCTCTTGCTTCGATAATCGCAGGGGTGTATGAGCAATTCGTAGTTGGCGGATCGGCACGCGCGCAACGAGCCTTGCTGCATTCTTACGACGTAGCCAGACCCGGCAATCTCGTAAAGGCTGGGGTCGTCATAAATCAGGCCGATCAGGTGTGACTGAAGGCTGGCCAGGTTCCTGGCAGACAGGTTCGGTCGATACTTGAGCTTGGCGATGGCCGCGGTGACCTTTTCCCTGGTGGCCTCGCGCACGTTTGGTTCGTTGTTAACGACACGGGACACGGTCTTGATAGAGACACCTGCGTACTCGGCGACGTCGTTGATGGTAGCTTTGCGCATGGTTATCCGGTCTGATTGCTGGGGTGGTTCCACTGGTTTTTCCACTTGGCGTCAGTCTCTAATTCGGTCGATTCAAATTGGCGTGTAATGCCCGGACTGCCGGCGCTGGTCCAAGACTATACAGTGGTTTTCGTCGCTGCATCATCTGCTCTGAATCATCCGGTTTAGCCGCTTATCCAGGTCCTATATCGCTGTCGCCAGGTGGGCAGGCTCGACAAGCTAATGGGTAAAAAGCAAATTTGTTCCAAATTTCAGTGTTAGCTGGCGAATTTTCCCGCTGCGCTGAAAAAGTTCCTCGCTGGCTTCCGGGGGTAAAGTCAGTCCAGAAATGATCGTTTCCTCACCGCTGCTCCAGGCAACCACCAGCTCGGGTTCGCCCTCGTGCAATTGGTAAACCACGGGAACCTGGCACCAGGTGAAGGCCAGCCCGTCAGCCGGAACATCCAGTTCCTGCCAGCCGCGTTCCAGGTCCAGGTAACGCATTTTCGTGGGCTGGGAAACAAATTCCCTGCTGCGAAGCAAGCCTGGCTCAAAGTGGACTTCGCCGCCACAAACCTGGACACCCAGTTCCCCAAAGCGTGACAGTACTTCTTCCTTGACCTGGCCGGTCATACCCGGCTGGCTGGCGCCCGCGTTTTTGGGTGTGTGTGAGTAGGGGTCTGCGGGGAAAGCGCCGTATTCAGCGGGTGATTTGTTGAATCCCAATCCTTTCCGAACCCGGTAATACAACTGTCCAAGTTGCTGGCAGATTTCCTCGTCGCAGTCTTTCGCGATAGCGGTGAAGAAATTTTCCTGGATCGCAAGCAAGAGCTTGGAGACCATGTGCCAATAAATACTGCCCAGGCCCTCGAACGCGAACATGGTTCCGGAGCGCCCGGTGAACGACTGGTGATCAAAGACCTTCTCGTAGAGGAGCTGTAAAGATTTCCTTGCTGCATCCAGTTGGTAGCCGCCCTGCTCATCCTGCGAGTCGATTATCTCGTCAAGCTTGCCAACATTGGTAAGTCCTGCATTGAAGCGATAACAGCCCCGGCCATCGCGCAAGATAATCCGGGTGTCGCCAGCGGCGAGCATCTGCTGTAACACGGGTATGGCTTCGACGTCCTCAGCGGGTACCCGGTTCTTTTGCAGGAATCCAGGCAGCTTTCGGTCCGGGTAGAGCATGAACGAATGCTGGTCTGGCCGGTACACATCACTATCGAACAGCGCCTCTACCACCGCAATGGTTTCCTCGGCAGAGATTGCTCCGGTGCTCAGCGCCGCAACCTGGCCTTCCAGCATTGGGTAGAGGCTGTTGATCCCGACTTGATCCTCTTGCCGGTTAAGAAGATTGTAAGCGTGGTACAAGCCGTCTTCGCGTCGATTGGTCTTGATGCTGTGATCGATGGCGGCCAGGGCGTGGTCCAGCATTTCCCCGATTGACGCCAGTGGCAGTTCCCGGGTTCCTGAAAACCGCTGCCGGGAGTAGATTGCCTCGCGATAGCGACTTGATGCCTGGCCCAGGCTGGTGAGGATGTCATGGCGTTGCCTGGCGCTTATCCGGTCATTGCCGAGTAGCGGACGAGCGGCGGCCAATGCCGAGCTTGTTTCCAAGAGCCACTGGCTGACTTCACTGGACAGGCTGATCGGGCGGTCTTGCCCCGCCAACAGATCCTGCAGGAAGGCGACATACCGTCGCAGGTAACACAGTGTCACCATCGACAGGCCCTGGCCGACCAGGGCGTTATTCGCATCGTTCCACTCGGGACGCTGGGTGTTCATCCAGATGCCGCCGTCGATGACCAGGTTGCCCAGCCTGCAAAGCAAGGTCACCAGGAGTTTTTCGAGCAGATTGACCTGGTAAACATGGTCGCTGGAATCCAGGACCAGTTTTCCATCTGCGCCAATTGCCTCAACGCGGTGTTCGATAGCGGCAGCCTGTTCCTTGTCGTAGACCACCGTGTTCTTGGGGTTCTCAAGCAAGGCGTCGAAGGGTTTGATTCGGTAGGGGACGTTGGCATAGCAATAGATGGGTCGATACAGCAGGTCTTCAAGCAGGGATGAGTGGAAGCGCCTGGACAGTTCCAGCAATTTCAGCAAGTAGATGATCTGGTGATCGCCCCAGTAACCGATGTAGCTCCAGGGGTCGTCCGGTTCCTCGACTTCCCAATCTATGCCGTCCTTGGTGATGCGATAGGGGTTATAGCCGTCAACCGTTGAGGCGTTGACGAACTTGGCAATGATGCTTTCGATAAATTCGGGGTAGCTGAATGCCAGTGCTTCCCAATTCTGGAAGATGTCTCGCCAGTTGCCCTGGTAGGAAAGCAGGTGATTACCCGAGTCGTCCTGAAGTTTGATTTCGAACTGGTTCCACGGGCGACTCGGATCGCCGTGACGGCGTCCGAACCTGATTGGCAGGTATTCCCGGCAAAGCCGCTCCAATTGAGGGTCACCGGCTTGTTTCACCCGGTCGAGAAGTTCCGGGAATTTCAGCGTCTGGGGCAGGTCGTTGAACAGTTGTAGATTGCGTTGATAAACACCCCGGTTGAAATGCTTGATGGTGCGTGTGAAGTCGCAAGCCGGTATGGTGTATTGATCGTCAAAGATCCCGCCTCGCAGGACATTGAACAGCACGTTCGCGTAATGATGGGCCGATACAATTTCTTCGGCAGTGGACTGGCAGCTGTCTGCACAGGCCATGATGCGGGCCAGGTCGTCCGAGCCCCTGGCCACGGAGTTTGCAATGGCTTCTTCCACCTGAGATGGATTGCCAAGTTGCTCGATGAGCTCTACCACCTGGGCCTGGCTGCGTTCGGTATCGGCGACAATCTGCCATGTCTGGGTGGCGTCGGCTTCCAGCTCCAGGGTGGCACTCAGCAGGTAGGCTCCACGTACGCCACGCCGGTGGGCTTCCTGGGTCATCTCGGTCCCTACCCGGAAGTTATTTAACTGGTCGGAGGAAATCAGCACCCTGGCACCGTCCAGGCCAAGACAAAATGCCGTGTTGGCCCTGAGCGATTCGCAGGGCTCGGCACGGTCGCTGATTCCGGAGTAAAGGGTAAACAAGGCCAGCCCGGTCTGCTCGTCGAGCTCAGTCCACTTGTAGGCGTCCACCAGGTTGCTGGTGTTGGCCTGGGCGAAACGCGGCGTCCCGGCGGGCAGAATATTCTGAAGCCCGTCGACAAGATCCATGCTCATTGTTCGGGTGCCGAAATTATGCAGTTCACATTGCCGTGCGAATCCGTAAGTGTCGCTGCTCACCCAGGTGTAACGGAAGATGAGTTGCAGGTCGTGGTTAATCTCTTCAAAACACAGCTTGTTGCCCAGAGTGTTCTTGTAGAGATTTCGGCTTATCTCGTAGCGTCCGTCCTGTTCCCGATCAAAAGGCTCCCAGTAAGACATTCCATCGTTGCCAAGAACCCGCAGCATGGTTTTGCTGCCGGTGTGGGTAGTGCTTTCGTGGATCTTGTCCACCGTGACATAGGGGAACAGTGCAGTTTCCGGTGAAACTCTGCCCGCGGTAAGCCCTCCGGTGGACGACACAAAGAGCCAGTGATCCACATTTGAGATAACGCTGATAAAAAACGGCGCCATCTTGTCCACATTACCAATGCGGTAATAGCGTTCACCGTGGAAATCCAGGAATTCCCCGGTTACGTCTTTGATTGTTTTCCCGTTAGGTTTCAAGTCTTGTTCCTGAATATTAGTTGACCAGTCTGCCGGCGTCTTCCAGTACTGCTTCGTGCCCCCCGGACACCGTATCTTGGAGTCTGTGCATGTCTGTTAAACACTTCCGCGTCTCGCCTCGAGTTGCAGTCGAATTTCGTGGGCCTTTTCTTCGGTGAT
>JAOTSW010000293.1 GCA_029864735.1 Chromatiales bacterium
CGTCTCCTTGCCGGAGGACGACAACGGCCTGTCCGAGGAATTGCTACCCCCAGAGGAGATCATCCAGGAATTCGACGGCGAATTGTCCCTGGCTGAAGAAGATATCGAAGACCTGGCTATCAGCGAAGAGGGTCCCAGCCTGGAAGTGGTTGCGGACGATACCCAGTCGAGCATTACAGCGATTGAACCCGTTTCTGCCAAGCCTGAGCCCAAAGCCGAAACAAAGGCCGAGACGCCCCCGCAGTCAGAGAAGGCGGCACGACGCAACGCCTCGGACAGTGGCAGATTCAGCGCCTCCCACCAGGGCAAACCCCTGGAGATTTTCCTGCATGCTGCCGGCCTGGATGCAAGTGACATCGGGGCCCTGGATGAATCCCAGGTCATGCGCAACGCGGGCCAGCTTCTGCGTGAATTTGTGGTCGGCGCAATGGACACCCTGGCCACTCGCTCGGAAATCAAGAACACATTGAAAGTTTCGCAATCCAAGGTCGAATCAGGCGACTACAATCCCCTGCGCTTCTCCGCCGGAGTAGACGAGTCCCTGAGATCACTTTTGGTTGAGAAGGGCCGCCGCAACATGTCGCCGGTGGATTCGGTTCGGCAGAGCTTCCATGATCTTCGTGTTCATCAACTAGCCATGGTTGAAGCCATGCAGGAATCCGTGGAAAACCTGTTTGATCGCTTCGACCCGGCTGACCTGGAAGATAGATTCGATCGGGGCATGAAACGCGGCCCGCTGATGGGCAAGACCAACAAGCTCAAGTACTGGGACCTATTTGCAGATCTTTACAATGCCATGGCCGAGGGTCGCTCCGAGGGCCTGCCCAATGTGTTTTCCGATGAGTTCTCCCGCGCATACGACGCAAAGGTCAAGGAACTGACCAAGTCCAGGGCTAACCCGGGCAGCAAGGTTAAGATCGGCTAGGCCATAAAACATTCAAGGAAGAAAACATGGCGCGACTTCTTACCCTGATCGCCCTGATGTGCCTGATCAACACAGCCGTGTTCGCCCAGGACCTGGAGATCGGTGCTTTTTATGGCCAGCGCTTCGGAGGCACGATAGGCACGGCTACCTTCGGTGGTAGCGAGATTACCGATCTCGACGTGTCCGAGGGCGATGCCTGGGGCATGACAGTAGAGTTCACGCTCCCCAACAGTTGGCGGATGGAGTTTATCTGGGATAGCCAGGATAGCTACCTGAACGGTAACCTGGACGGCACAGGCAAGACCCGACTGGCAAGCACAACGGTAGATAACTACCTGTTCGGCGGAAATTACTATTTCAGCCAGGACGCCTTCCGGCCCTTCTTAGGCTTCCACCTGGGAGCCACGGCATTTGACACCCAGGGGCTGGATAGCAAAACCCGATTTGCCTATAGCCTGGGCGGTGGCGCCAAGTACGCGTTGACCGAAAATGTGATCCTCGATGCCCGACTACGCTGGATCGCTACGTATATCGACGGAAGCGGCGCCATGTATTGCAGCCTCCCCGGTTCCTGCTATATCGCCAGCGCCGGCGATTACATGAACCAGTTCAACCTGAGTCTTGGCCTGAACTTCCGGTTCTAGACGCCCCGGCCTGCCCGGCGCCGCGCAAAACGCCTCCCGGTTACCTCTTCGCCCGAAACCCGCATGCACCGTTAGTCAGAGCCTTAATTCTTGCAGGCAGGTTTGGTTTGCCCCACACCAGCCACTCCACTACAATTCCGCCCCTCGAGTGGACAGCTGCCAGAGTGGTCGAATGGGCTTCGACTCGACTAACCGCCCCCGGCGGTTTGGACGCAGCCCGGGAACCGGGGGCGCCCGAAGGGTGACGAGCGGAGCGAGGAATCAAATCAAGTGTACTGGCGCCGAAGGCGCCCGCTAAAATCAGTTTCTAGAGTCGGAGAGGTGCCAGAGTGGTCGAATGGGCTTGACTCGAAATCAAGTGTACAGCTTGCTGTACCGTGGGTTCGAATCCCACCCTCTCCGCCAATAAATAAAAAGGTCCCTTTTGGGGCCTTTTTGTTTATCAGGGGTGTGGTGGCTCGATGAGAACCCATTGGTTCGACCAGCCGCCGCAGGCGGCGCAGAACGCGCAGGCAGCCAAAGCTGCCGAGCGGCCCCCTCGAGGGGTGAGCCGACAAAGTCGGCGAATAATCCCACCCTCTCCGCCAATAAATAGAAAGGTCCCATCCGGGGCCTTTTTGTTTATTCAGGGTGTGGTGGCTATACGATCGGCAGCGTTTATCCCCACGACATTTTTACCGGATCGGTCTTCGAGTTTCGCAGCATGGAATATAACCATGCTTACATCGAGTTTTGGCATCACCTTGATTTGGCACTTGCGAACCAAATTGCCAACGTCAACGTGGATCAAATTACCAACCTGGGACCGGCATC
>JAOTSW010000027.1 GCA_029864735.1 Chromatiales bacterium
CGCCAAGCTGGATTCGTGGGCAGCCTGCTTGGCAGACGCCCCTCCATCACGCCGATTCGCGGACTGTATATCTGGGGCTCGGTGGGTCGTGGCAAGACCATGCTCATGGACCGCTTTTACGAACAGCTCAATGTGCCGTACAAGATGCGCAGCCACTTCCACCGCTTTATGTACGAGGTCCACGGCGAGCTTAAGCAATTAAAAAATCTTGAGAACCCCCTGGAAGAAGTCGCCGAACGGCTGGCACTGAAAGCGCGGGTTATTTGTTTCGATGAATTTTTCGTCAACGATATCGCCGACGCCATGATCCTGGGCACCTTGTTTGAGGCCTTGTTCCGTCGCGGCGTCACCCTGGTCACCACCTCCAACGTACCGCCGGAGAAACTCTACCGTGACGGTCTGCAACGCCAGCGATTCCTGCCCGCCATTGAACAGCTGCAAACCCACACCCGGGTGCTGGAGCTCGGCGCTGGCATGGATTACCGGCTTCGGGTTCTGGAGCAGGCTGAAATCTACCACTACCCGCTGGATGCTGAGGCGGACACAAACCTGGGCATGTATTTCCGGGCAATCGCCCCGGACGAGGCCAGGCAGGACGCTCCCCTGGCGCTGAACGATCGCGAGGTGACCGCCCGGGCCCTTGCCGATGGTGTCGTGTGGTTCGACTTCCACGCTATTTGCGGAGGGCCTCGAAGCCAGGACGATTACATCGCATTGGCCCGTTGCTTCCAAACGGTAATGATCTCGGGAATTCCCCGGTTCAACCGTGACAATGAGGATGAGGCCCGCCGGTTCATCGCACTGGTAGATGAGTTTTACGACCGCAACGTGAAGCTCATCGTCTCTGCCGCCAGTGCTCTGAACGAGCTTTACCAGGGCAAAAAGCTCGAGTTCGAATTTCAGCGCACCCGCAGTCGCATGCAGGAAATGCAAAGCCACGACTTCCTCGCCCGGGCACACCTGCCGTGAATGAATCCGGCAATCAGCCTGGAGGATATTCCAGTTGGCCCCGCTGGATGCGGTGGACCCTGGAAGCAGGAGCATTTGTCCTGGTGTTTTTCCTGATACAACAATGGCAGACCAGCGAACTGCTTCCGGTTAATGAACAACAACCGGCCCCCGCCCTCAAGGGTTCGCTACTTGACGGTGGTGAACTGGATATTGAATCGCTACGCGGGCGTCCGACCCTGGTCTATTTCTTTGCCCCATGGTGCAAGGTCTGCGCCTTCAGCGCGTCCAGCTTGCAAGGCCTCAGAGAGGCTTATGACCCTGATGAACTTGGTATCGTCATGGTAGCCCTGTCCTATGACAGTCTTGAATCAGTTCGGGGGTTTCGGGATCGGCACGACCTGGAAATACCAATTATTCTGGGCGACCAGGCGGTAGCTACCCGCTGGAATGTTTTCGGCTTCCCCACCTATTACGTGCTGGATAGCGAGGGGCATGTGGCAAGCCGGGACTACGGACTCACGACCATGCCGGGGCTGAGGCTAAGAGTACTGGGCACCAACTAGCGCAGCACTGCCCTCGTGGCCGGCTCCTGGTAAGCAGCTTGTATTCGATCGCATTCTTTGGACTTGTACTGCTCATCCTGAGCGCGGTGATGGTAAGTTGCCCTGCCTGTTAAGCGAGAGGCATCCTGCGTTTTAGCGATACAGCCTATTTCCACCTATTTGAAATTATCAGCCGACTGGCATTTGGGACTAGCTTTATTACCTGTGCACCGCGAACGGCTTTCCCGCCCCTGATGCTGTGCAGTGGCTATATATAGAATTCAGTGAGCCAGGGACTATTACCCAGGGTGCCTTCTCGACACAGACAGCTCGCGGTATGCTCCACGGATCAATTCGAAACCCTGTTTCAGCCAGCCGGGGCTATCCCAATGGCATTCGGAGTCTTTATGATGTTTGTTGCCATTAGCGGGCCGGAGTCTTGATCGCCCATATAAATAGCAGCATCCAGGAACTCGTTAGACCAAAAGATCGGGTATGAGCCCGACATTAAAAAAAGGATAAGACAATGACGGGATTATCTTTAAACGAACTGGCGGCATTCGCCGAAATTATCGGGGCATGTACAATCATCACGGGTCTGGCATTCGGATACTTTCAGATTCGAGCGCATCGAATTGAGCAGCGTAATGCGATAGCTCTGAGTGTAGCCCAGACCTTTAACAACTCAGAATTTGCCAGGGCGGTAAACCTGCTTCAACAACTCCCGGACGGGGCCAGCGCCCAGGAACTATCTGCACTGGGGCGAAATTTTGAAGATGCCGCGGTGATTGTCACCACTTCATTTGAAACAATGGGACTGTTTGTCTACCGCAAGATCGCCGAGCAAGACCTGGTAATGGACATGGCGGGCGGCATGTGCATATCAATGTTTAGAAAGTTGAGCGACTCCATCTATGCGAAACGCAAGGACCTTGGGCAACCGTCCTGGGCTGAATGGTTCGAGTGGCTGGCCTTGCTTGCCGAGAAAAACAAGCTGCAAATCTCCTCGGTCGAGGACAGCCTCAAGCAATGGCAGTCGACCTAGCGTTCCCGAGAACCCGGAAGCCGGACTTACACGCTTCAAAGAATTCAGATCCACTATTACACTTGGCAAACCAGGACCATTAATCCGCTGTTCCGAGGCCCCACCTCGGGAAATTAGCGGATAACAGGCACAGCCTCTGAAAGGAAGCGCCATGAACAAAACAGTAAAACTCTTTCTGCTTTCAAGTCTGTTGCTTGTGGTTGCACAAAGCGCCGGTGCAAGAACCTATCCCAAGCTGACCGACGCTCAGGCAGCGGCTTCGGCGAAAAACTACCAGCAGTATTGCGCCCTGTGTCATGGCGAAGATCGGCAAGGACATGTGAATGACAATGCCCCGTCGTTGCGCTCGAAGTCACTGCTCGAAACGGGCGTACAGGAACGCAGAATGGTAATCGGCTACGGCCGGCCGGGAACCCCGATGCCGGGATTCTTCGACGAATTGGGCGGCCCCTTGAGCAAGCCAGAAATCTACTACATGGCCCTGTGGTTGCAGGAACAGACCGGGGTAACCGAAAAGAATATCTCCTCGGGAATGATTGAAGGAGATGTCGCATTGGGTGAAGCGCTTTACGGCAAGGAATGTGTTGAGTGCCACGGCGCCAGGGGAGAGGGAATTACCGGTACAGCCCTTGGAAACCAGGCCATGCTGTCGATGACCCGGGACAAGTTCATACGGCATGCTATCGAAAACGGACGCCAGGGCACCCCCATGCCGGCTTTCGGGGAAAGGTTCAGCCCTGAGCAACTGGATGCCCTGACTGCTTTCATACGCAGCCGGGCAACCGGGTGGGAAGTACGCAAACCCGTCTTGCGAAGGCCGCCCGCAGTAGAGGACTACATTCTCAATCCCGATGGTGACTCACCGGACTTCCAGCTCAAGGATGGCCGCTACGTCATGTCCAGTGACCTGCACGAAGCCATGCAAGCCAAGAAGCGCATGGTGTTGCTGGATACCCGGGCGATGTCCCTGTGGCAAATGGCCAATATCGAGGGTTCGGTTCCCATGCCCTATTACTACGAGGATGTTCCCCAACTCGCCAAGGACCTGCCCAGAGATGGCACCTGGATCGTGACCTATTGCGAATGCCCTCGCGCTGCCGCCGAGCATGTGAACCAGAAACTGGTCGCCCTGGGTTTTGAAAAGACAGCGGTCCTGTGGGAAGGAGCCTACGGATGGATTTCACTGGGTTATCCCGTTTCACCCGGAGAAACCAGGCCAGCGGACACCGGGATGTTAAGAGAAGACTAGCACTGGCATTGATTTATCAAGGCAAAAAAAACGCCCCGTGAGGGGCGTTTTTAACTCTACTTGCTCTTTTTTGGTGTTGGCACCAGGTTTACCCGACCTCGTTTGCCCGAGCGTCGTTCATTCAACAAGACGACGATTTCCTCTACCGCCTTGGTCACAGCCTTGAGTTTCCCCTGGCGATGACCCTCAATTGAATTTGTACCCTGGGCAATTTCGTAGCGATGCCAATCATTCCCCTCGGTGCCTTTCGGAGCATCGACCGGTTGTACCGAGACGATCTCGTAATGCTGGGAATACAACGGAGTTGGATCTGCCATTAAAGTCACATACTCCTGCTCAAGCTATCTATTGGGATGCTCGTCGAAAAAGAAACAAGGAAGGCCAGTGTTACTGGCCAACGAGGACTACCAGCGATTGCCGCCACCGAAGCCGCCGCGACCGCCGCCGCCGCCCGAGCGTTTTTCCATGGGCTTGGCGATGTTAACTTTCATCGGACGACCGTCGTAATCGGTGCCATCAAGTGCGTCGATTGCCGCCTGGGCCTCGGCCTGGTTAGCCATTTCAACGAACCCAAAGCCCTTGCTGCGGCCGGTATCACGATCAGTGATGACCTTGGCTGACTCAACGGTTCCAAACTCAGAAAACTTCTCAGAAAGAGTTTCTTCAGTAGCCGAATAGGGCAGATTGCCCACATACAATTTCTTATCCACGATACCCCCAAATGGTTAAATTCCGCATATCAGAGGACCTGGTCAAGAAACGGCCGAAGACTCAATGGAGCGGGTTGACCACGCATTGTACGCTTAATTGATTGTTATTCGTACTTTAATTCTGGCTTTTGGGGCAAAGAATCAGGTTGATCAAACCATGTAAGGCAGTCCCCCTGCGCTCGCCAGTAGGCTCATTCCGCACAAGACTCATTCCAAGTCCTCTCCGCCGCGACTATTTCGGCCCCTTCCCGGTACTGGAACACCTCTTCCAGAGGCACCTTGAACACCAGGGCAATGCGAAAGGCTACCTCCAGTGATGGGGAATACTTGTTCCTTTCTATGGCGTGCACCGTCTGGCGGGTGACCCCTACCAGCTTGGCCAGTTCAGCCTGGGTCATTTCGTCCCGCTCAAAGCGCAGTGCGCGTACCCGGTTGGTGATGAACGATCCCGCCTTGCCCACATCAAACCCCCTGGCGGTAGTAATACAGCCGCGACAGGGATTCCAGCAACTGGGCCAGCACCAGGGTGACCAACAGCACATGAACAAACCAGAAGTTCCCCTCGGTGACCAGCGCGCTGACTATGGCCGTGACCGCGCCTCCCGCCAACAGAAAATAGGCATTTCGCATACTTTTCAAGGTAATAAGCTTGTCTCGCTCGTCATCGGGCACTGCATCAGAGCGAGCTTGCACCGCCAGCGCGATGGCCCCGACAATGAATATGAGAATTAACAACACCAGCAATCCGACAAAAAGGGTGATCTGCTCAGGCAAGATATCCGAACCCATTGGCGGCAACACCCGGAAGAAGTAATAGCCGTACACCGCCAGCAGTCCCACGATGACCACATATTCAAATTTTTCACGAAAACTCAGATCCATCTCCATCCCCTGACTCCCGAGCGCCACCGCCCAAGAGGAAGTACAATTTAGTAGTCTTTGTGTATAAATTACTTTACTTTAAAATGCGCGTCAATGAATTCTTACATCCAGGCGTGTAATGGCTAACTATCTGACAAATATGAAATTAGTGAATAGCCTCGAAGCGCGGCCATCGAGATAAGCGATTATCCCTCTCCCAAAGGCAGGGATCGGATTCAAGCCCGCGTCAGGGTCGCGGCATCACTTACCGGCCGGGCGGCACGACGTAAAGCAGGATGGAGAAAAAGTGCAGCACACTGCCCGCCAGGACAAACAAGTGCCAAATCGCATGGTGATAGGCCAGCTTCTTCCAGACGTAGAAGATTACACCCAGGGAGTAGCACAGGCCGCCAGCCAGCAGCAGCAGCAAACCACCCATTTCCACCGACCTGAGCATGGGCTTGATGGCCAGAACCACGATCCAGCCCAGTCCCAGGTACAGACTCAGGGACAGCCGTTCGTAACGCTTCTCGCAAGCCAGTTCCAGAAAAACGCCTGCAATGGCGATCGTCCATACCAGCCCAAACAGCACCCAACCCCAGTCACCCCTTAGACTGACCAGGGTAAACGGCGTGTAGGTTCCAGCTATGAGCAGAAAAATTGCAGCATGATCCAGTCGCTGTAACAACTGCTTCGCCCGGGCATGGGGAATGCCGTGATAAAGACTGGAAGCGGTGTAAAGCATAATCAGTGTGACACCATAAATACTGGTGCTCGTGATATGCCAGGCATCGCCATTGAGAGTCGAAAAAGCCACCAGCACAACCAGTCCGCCAATACTCAGTAATGCGCCGATGCCATGAGTTACCGTATGGGCAATCTCTTCTGCAACACTGTATCGATTGACTGCTGCTTCGCTCTGCATGGTCACCTACCTGTAATTACCGTTAGTCCTTGCGTTTGCCGGCGATGCCCAACAACAGCGCAGGCCGCTACCAATTGCCGCGACACGGATCTAATACAACAATGAGTGGCAGGTAAATCTGCCTGGAAAAGTCCTCGCATCTCGATCTGCTGGCGTCTTCGTTGAGGTCTGATGCGGGATCCGACATTATTCCGGATCCCGGGTTCAGATCATCTACACGCCCAGAACCGCGGCTTTTGTCTGCCACCCGGACAAGGCGTTTCATCGGCCCCGGGAATCTGCGAACAAGGTTACCACAAACGGTAATTTCCCAATAAACATCCGGTGCTGGGCCCATAAAAACAGTCATCTCACCCAGTCTGACGCCCGGGAAATAGCCCGCCGGCCAGACTAATGGCTGTGGAAACCCGGGGTTTGCTGGAGTACCTTATTCTAAACGACCCTTCGCGAAAAAATATTCCTCGGAGAAGTCCACTATGACTCGTCTACTGAAGTTCTCACTAATCGCGTTTGTATCCCTGTTCTGCCTGATGTACGCAGCGCAAAACCTGGTCAACCTGGGGCCGGCCTACAACTTCGTACTCTCGGTCATCAGCATGGCGGATCACTCCGCCTATCCCACGTCTTTCGGTCCGGCACTGGGCGGCAGTTTCCTCACCTGGTTAATACTGGCCATCATCATCGGGCTGGAAATTCTGGCTGGGCTGCTGGCCGGCAAGGGCGCCATGGACATGTGGAATGCGCGACACGAGTCCGCGGTGGAATTCAATGCCGCCAAGCACTACGGACTGATGGGCTGTGGCGTCGCCTTGCTAATCTGGTTCGGTTTGTTTTCAACCATTGGCGGTGCGTATTTCCAGATGTGGCAGACACCACTGGGCAGCGCGGCCCTGGCCGGTGCGTTCCAGTACTCCATGCTTAACGGCCTGGTGTTGCTTGTGGTCAGCCAGCCCGACGAGTAGCCGACACAACAAGCCTGCCTAACGGGTCAGGCATTCCTGATGACCCGTAGGGAGATTACCCGGCGCCGGTCTGCTCGAAGCACCTCTATACGAAAGTCGTTCCAGTCGATGGCGTCCCCCACCACCGGTATGCGCTCGAGTTCCTCGATGACCAGTCCGCCCACGGTGGTGGGCTCGATTTCCGGGTCCCAGGGCACACCCAGCATAGAGGACAGCATGCGCAGGTCCACCTGGGCATTCACCACCAGGGATCCGCCGGGTTCCTGCTGCACTTCGTTCAGGGGCAGGTCACTCTCGTCACGGATGTCGCCGACGATCTCCTCCAGCACGTCTTCCAGGGTGACGATGCCCTCCACGCTGCCATACTCGTCCACCACGACAGCCAGGTGCCGACGCGTGTCCTGGTAGGTGCGCAGCAACTGGAACACGGGCTGACTATCGGGAACGATCAGTGCTTCACGGGTGATCTCGTCCCAGGCAATTTCCTCGCCCTCGTTCTGCAGCAACCAGTACATCAAGTCCTTCACCAGCACTACGCCGGTGACATCATCCAGGTTGCCGGTGGAAGAAAAGGGAAAGCGGCTGTGACCGGAGCTTCGCACGTAGTCCATGACCTGCTGCCTGTCCATGTCGGCCGAGAGAAAACGCACGGCCTCCCGGGGCAGGATCAGATCGTGGGCATGCATGTGTCGCAGGTGGGTGGCGCTGACGATGATACCGGCGGTCTTCACCCCGACCACGCCGGCACTTCGACCCAGGGAAGCCAGCAGGCGAATTTCCTCGGCAGACGTCACCGGGATGTCCGAGTTGCTGCGCAGCGACCGGGAAATCCTTTCGCTGACCAGCACCATGGGCTTGAGCACCAGGGTCAGGAAATTGATTCCGTAGGCCACGGGAGATGCCAGCATGGACGTGTAGTTGACACCCAGGGTCTTGGGGATAATTTCCGTGAGCAGCAACACGGCCAGGGTAAACACGATGGAGAATATCCAGAGCGTGCCGGCGTCGAATGCGCTGGTGTAGCTGGCGCCCGCCGCCGCGGCGCCGATGGTGTGGGCCGCGGTATTGAGAATCAGAATGGCCGCGATGGGCACGTCCATGTTCTCCTTGAATTTTGCCAGCAGGCGGCCCGCCCGCTTTTTCTGCTGCACCATGACTTCGATCTGCGGTCGTGTCAGCGACAACAGCACTGACTCGAAAATGGAGCAGAGGAAGGAAACGACCAGTACGACACTGACGGCGATCACCAGGGCAAGCATGTTCTCTCCGGACATGGAGGATGAGCGCAACATGACAGCGAGCGCAGTCCGAATCGAACGGCGCCCGAACCCTGCGGCGGGGCCCATCCTGGACCGCTGCAGGGATCTATCGAATCAAGTCGGTATCCGACTGATTACAGTATTGGTTTTCTTCACTGCCTTGGCAACGATCAGTTCGGGCCTGGTGAAGCGGGAGCGGCTGAGAAACCGGTCCCGACGGTCAGGGGCGAATCAGCCCTTCCAGGAATCCACGTAGCCGGTCCACTCCACGGTCTCAGCGACATCGTGGACCTCCAGGGCGTCCCGGGTGTCGATCATCACCGCTACCTCTTCAGTAGCCTCGGCTGACTGATTCAACATGTTGGCCAGGGCCTTGGGATGGGGTCCGTGGGTAAATCCGCAAGGGTGCAGGGTCATCATTCCGGGATGAATATTATCACGCGAGAAGAACTTTCCCTGGTGGTAGAAAATCAATTCGTCGTAGTCATCATTGTTGTGAAAGAAAGGCACTTTCAACGCATCCGGGTCCGTTTCGAAGGGTCGGGGGACGAAGGTGCAAATAACAAACCGACCCGCAAGAAACGTTGTGTGCGCAGAAGGTGGCAGGTGGTATCGATGGCTCATCAAAGGGCGTATGTCTCGCCAGTTTATGCGTACCGGCGCAAGGTCGCCCTTCCAGCCCACCGCGTCCAGGGGATTGAACGGATAGCCGATCTTGCTTAGCTCATTGCCGCGTTTCACCCTGACCTGCCAGGGCATATCGCCCTGCTGGGCCTTAAACGCCTCATCAATATGCGGCGTCTCAAGCGCTGCCGGGTCGAAGATTGCATGGGGACCCAGGATTCCCTTGTCAGGAAGCCTATAGCTGTCATTGGTGGCCTCGACGAGCAACACCGACAGGGGCTCAATAACCTCCAGGCGCCACATGGTCCCGCGAGGCAGCACCACATAATCGCCCTCTCCCACTGCAAGGTGACCGTAGTCGCAAAACAGGTCTCCACGGCCCTTGTGTACGAACAGCAATTCGTCTCCGTCACTGTTTCGCACCAGGTGGTCCATGGTTTCGCCACAGTTCCAGATCCGGATACCCACCGACGCGTTGCTCATCAACAAGGTGGCGTCCCAGGGACTGGCCCCTGAACTATCCAGTTTTCCCGCATCAAATGCCCGGGGGCGAATTGGCCCCTCAAAACTCTCCCAGCCAGTCGGCGGGCGGCGGTGATACATGTGGGTGGCAGGACCGAAAAATCCCTCTTTGCCCAGTTCACGCTCGTAAGTATTTTCCGGTAGCGCCGCGTGGGCCTGGCGCGAAGCCTGGCCCTCGCTGCGTGGAAAGGCGATCCAGTGTTTCATCCCTTTCTCCCTACAGCACGCCGCGGCGCATTTGATCCAGCTCGATGGACTCAAACAGGGCGCGGAAATTGCCTTCGCCGAAACCCTCATTGCCCTTGCGCTGGATAATCTCGAAGAAAATCGGTCCGATAACATTCTTGGTGAAAATCTGCAGCAAAATGCCCTGGTCTTCAGTCGGCGCACCGTCAATCAGGATGCGTCGCTTGCGCAACTCATCCAGGGGTTCTTTGTGACCGACCACTCTTTCGTCAACCTGCTCGTAATAGGTGTCGGGCGAATCCTGGAACTCCACCCCGTTGCTGCGTAGCTTGTCCACAGAACTGTAGATATCGTCCGTGCCCAGGGCTATATGCTGAATACCCTCTCCCTGGTACTGGCGCAGATATTCCTCGATCTGGCTCTTGTCGTCTTGTGACTCATTGATCGGGATACGGATCTTGCCGCAGGGACTGGTCATGGCGCGACTGAGCAGCCCAGTCAGCTTGCCTTCGATATCGAAGTAGCGAATTTCGCGGAAATTGAACAACTTCTCGTAGAAGCTGCTCCACTTGTCCATATTGCCCCGGAACACATTGTGAGTCAGGTGATCTATATAGGTCAGGCCCGCATCCACGAATTCGCCGGTAGGCGCCTCAGGCACGAAGTCCACATCGTAAATAGTCTGATCGCCGTAGCGATCCACCAGGTAAATCAGGCTTCCGCCAATGCCCTCGATGGCCGGGATATTCAGCTCCATGGGGCCTACCGGTCCTTCAACAGCGGTTGCGCCAAGTTCCACCGCGCGTTTCTGTGCCCGTGAGGCATCCTTAACACGGAAGGCCATGGCGCAAACGCAGGGACCATGTTGACGTGCGAATCCCTGTGCAAAACTGTCGGGTTCGGCATTGATCAGGAAGTTGATGTCACCCTGGCGGTGCAAGGTGACGTCCTTGCTGCGATGGCGCGCGGTGACCGGAAAGCCCAGGCTGGCAAACAGCCTTCGCAACAATTCAGGATCAGGAGCTGCGTATTCCACAAACTCGAATCCATCCGTGCCCATGGGGTTATCAAAAAGGTCGGCCATTACATACTCCTCGGTGAGCCGGTAGACAGGTTTCGAGATTATTCCGGCTGGCGTTGCATCGTAGAAGGAATTATAGTTTCATTTGAAACTAATTCAAGAGAACCCGAGGCGTGGCAAAACAAACCCCACTGAAACTGGACAGTTTCCTGCCGTACCGAATCAGCGTCCTGGCCAACACCATCTCCACCACCCTGGCCGGCGCATACTCCCAGCGGTTTGATCTGCGCATTCCCGAATGGCGGGTACTGGCCACCCTTGGCGGCTACCCCGACTCATCCGCCCGGGAGGTCGCCCAGCGAACAGCCATGGACAAGGTAGCCGTCAGCAGAGCAGTTTCCAGCTTGATGGAAAGGGGCCGCGTGGTCAGCTCAATTGACACCCTCGACCGCCGCCGAACTTTGCTGCGCCTGAGCCCCGATGGAGAAGCGCTGCTGGCGCGGATCGTTCCCCTGGCCCACGCCTATGAATCCAGGCTGCTGGAAACCCTCACCCGGCAGGAACGACTGCAACTTGAAACGCTGCTGGAAAAACTCATGCAGCAGGCCAGTATGAACAGCTCAAAAGAGGTGTAATTATGCTGAAAGCGCAGCTGGATTGCGGGTTTCCGCGATATCAGCACAGGCATTTCACAGGCAAGATTTGCGCCCGCCAATCACCGTTTTTAGTTTCCGAAGTCCGACTTCGGATAACTCTTGTTTCACCCTGTCAAAAGCAGGGTTACAATTCGCAAATAGCGCGATTTCAGCGAGGAGTCTGGTGGCAGGTTTCAAGCCACGGTTAGCCGGAATCAAGGCAAACAATCTAGGAATTCTTCTTTACCAGCGCCGTAGCAATCTGCGGCAGCGGAGCCATATAAGTCATGCAACGCCGATCATCTAATGCCCAGATCAAGCTACTGGAGTCCATCGTAGCCATTGCCAGCAACCATCCTGCAGCCAAGGACCAGCCTCTGCTGACGGAATTCGTCAAGCAAGCCTACCGCAATGTCTCGCTTGACGACCTGGCCAATCACGATCCGGATGACCTGGTTACCGCCGCAATCTCGGGTCTGCAATTTGCCCAGAAGCGCAAGCCTGGAAAGCCGAAGATTCGCGCCTTTAACCCGACACTCGACGGATACGGTTGGAGCCACGCCTACACCATCGTGGAAATCGTTAATGACGATATGCCCTTCCTGGTGGATTCGGTTCGCGCGGCAATTAATGAAACCGGCTTGACAGTGCAGCTGACCATTCACCCTATTCTCAGTGTGGTGCGTGACGAAGAAGGCAACCTGCTGGACATCCTGCCGAGAAAGAAAAATCAGACCAAGGGCGCAAAAGAATCCATGATGCGCCTGGAGATAGACCGTGAACCGGATGAAGATGCGCTCAAGAAATTAATCAAGCGCCTGAAAGTCATTCTCGCCGATGTGCGCAGTGCCGTGGAAGACTGGGACGCAATGCGTAACAAGGCCAGGGAGATTTGCGAAGATATCGAGAAAAATCCGCCGCCCATTGATGAAGCCACCGTTGCTGAAAGCGTGGCCCTGATTCGCTGGATGGAAGACAACCACTTCACCTTGCTCGGATACCGGGAGTACGAACTGGATCGGGGCGAGGACAAAGACATTCTCAAACCACTGCCCAAGACTGGCCTGGGCATCCTGCGTTCAACCAGCTCTCGCAAACCAAAACCAGTGGAAATCACCTCCCGGGACATTCGTTCCCAGGCGCGCGCCAGAGAACTTCTGTTCATCACCAAGGCCAATTCCAAGTCCACGGTACATAGAAGTGCATACCTGGATTACGTCGGTATCAAGATTTTCGACAGTGCCGGTCGAGTGGTTGGAGAAAAGCGATTCCTTGGACTTTTCACTTCGGTGGCCTACAGCCGGAATCCCCGCGACATTCCTTTGCTCAGACACAAGGTAGCCCGGGTCATGGCCGAGTCCGGCATTGACCCCCGCAGCCATGCCGGCAAGGCCCTGCAGCATGTGCTGGACACCTACCCCAGGGAAGAACTGTTCCAGACCAGCGTGGAAGACCTGACCCGAATTACCACCGGGATAATGAGCCTCCAGGAACGCCAGAGAGTGAAACTGTTCGTGAGGCGCGATGCGTTTCACCGCTTTGTCTCATGCCTGGTATTCGTCCCCCGGGACAAGTACAACACCGAGGTGCGTCAGCGCCTCGAGGCAATCCTGATAGATCGCTACAAGGGCACAGGCTCGGAGCACCGGGTACAGCTGTCCGACGCCAGTCTCGCTCGGGTGCAGTTCATTGTCCGCCTGGGCGAAGGCCGCATGCCACGGGTTGATGTCGGCAAGCTGGAAGATGACCTGGCAGAGGGTGTTCGAACCTGGGGCGACAAACTGAAAGCCGCCCTGATCACACGCCTTGGTGAAGACGCCGGCTCAAAACTGTTCAAGCGATTCGGCAAGAGCTTCCCTGCTGCTTATATGGAGGATTCATCACCCTATGAGGGCACATTCGATGTGGAGCGTATGGGTCTGCTGATCGACGAGCCCGAAGAACTGCGAATGAGCGTGTACCGTCCCGAGTCGTTCCACGTCAACAAGCTGCGATTCAAACTGTGTCGCCTGAACAATCCTATTCCCTTGTCCGATGCGCTTCCCATGCTGGAAAACCTGGGACTGCGAGTCATCAGCGAACGCCCCTACCATTGCGTGCTGGAAGATGGCAGGGAAATCTGGATCCAGGACTTCGACATGGTCATGGATGGCGAGGGAACCTTTTACCTGGGTGAAATCAACGCCAACTTCCAGGAAACATTCAGCCGGATGTGGGCGGACGTCACCGATAACGATGGCTTTAACAAGCTGGTGCTAAGCGCCGGCCTGAGCTGGCGGCAGGCATATCTGATGAGGGCCTACTGTCGCTACCTGCTGCAGACCGGTCTGCCGTTCAGCCAGCCGTACATGGAACAGGTCGTCGACCGTAACGCTGGTATTGCACGGCTGATGGTGCAGTTGTTCGAGGCGCGTTTTGACCCACACCTGGGCTCACGAAAGCGCAAGACTGTCGCCGAGAATTGTCTTGATGAGATCAGGACTGCGCTGGACAAGGTTGCCAGCCAGGACGAGGACCGCATCCTGCGTGCCTTCCTGACCGTGATCAAGGCAACCCTGCGTACCAACTTCTACCAGATCTCAGACCTGGGTGATCCCAAGACCTACGTCTCGTTCAAGCTGGATCCGACCAAGATTCCGGACCTTCCCCTTCCGCGCCCCAAGTACGAGGTATTCGTTTACTCACCCAGGATGGAAGGCGTGCACCTGCGTGGCGGCAAGGTCGCCCGGGGTGGTCTGCGCTGGTCAGATCGCATGGAAGACTTCCGCACCGAAGTACTGGGCCTGATGAAAGCACAGAACGTCAAAAACACCCTGATTGTGCCGGTTGGCGCCAAGGGTGGCTTCGTGTGCAAGCGTCTGCCAAAGAGCGATCGCGATGCGATCATGGCTGAAGTTATCGATTGCTACAAGAGCTTCATCCGAGGCCTGCTGGACATCACCGACAACCTGGTAGACGGCAAAGTCGTACCCCCGGAGCTGGTAGTCCGACAGGATGAAGACGACTACTACCTGGTGGTGGCAGCCGACAAGGGAACCGCCACATTCTCCGACATCGCTAACTCCGTTTCTGCCGAGTACAACTTCTGGCTGGGGGATGCCTTCGCTTCAGGCGGCTCCGCCGGTTACGACCACAAGGGCATGGGCATCACCGCCAAGGGCGGATGGGAAGCGGTCAAGCGCCACTTCCGCGAACGTGGCATCGATACCCAGACCACTGATTTCACCGTGGTAGGCATTGGTGACATGGCCGGCGACGTATTCGGAAACGGACTGCTGCAGTCCCGACACATTCGCTTGCAGGCAGCGTTTAACCACATGCATATTTTCCTGGATCCCGATCCCGATCCGGAAACCAGCTATGTGGAGCGCGAGCGCCTGTTTAACCTGCCGCGCTCATCCTGGGCCGACTACGACACCAACCTGATATCTGCCGGTGGCGGCGTATTCTTGCGCACTGAAAAGCACCTGGACCTCAGTCCCCAGGTACAGGCCATGCTCGGCACGACCGAGACCAGCATGACGCCGCAAGAACTCATGCGGGCAATTCTGAAGATGGATGTTGACCTGTTGTGGAACGGCGGTATTGGCACCTATGTGAAAGCTTCCACAGAGAGTAATGCCGATGCTGGAGACAGGGCCAATGACGCCCTGCGGGTAAATGGTAACGAACTGGGCTGCAAGGTTGTTGGCGAGGGTGGCAACCTGGGCCTTACCCAGCTCGGCCGCATCGAATACGCCAAGAAGGGTGGCCGCATCAACACCGACTTCATCGACAATTCAGCCGGTGTGGACACCTCGGACCGCGAGGTGAATATCAAGATCATGCTGCGCCAGGTTGCTGACAGCACCGGCCTCGATGAAAAAACTCGCAACAAACTGCTTGCCTCGATGACTGATGAAGTAGGCAAACTTGTCCTGCGCAATAACTACCTGCAGACCCAGGCCATCAGCTTGATGGAAGCCCACTCGGTGGAGCGTGTGAACGAACACGCATTCGTCATGCGGGCCCTCGAAAAGGCTGGTGTACTGAACCGGGAACTAGAATTCCTTCCCAGTGATGCCGAGATCAAGGCTCGCAAGGCAGTGGGTGCAGGCTTCACCCGTCCGGAACTTTCACTGCTGGTGAGTTATTCCAAGATAGCCCTGTACCAGGACCTGATCGAGTCCAACGTACCGGAGGACGCCTATCTGTCCGACGAACTGGAAATTTACTTCCCCGCACCCATGCGCAAGAGGTTCCGGGATGTGCTGCGTAATCACCAGTTGGCACGGGAAATCGTCGCCACAGTGATATGCAATAGCGTGGTTAACAGGATGGGGCCGGTGTTCCTTCTGCGTATGATGGAAGAGACCGGGGCGGACGCGGCGAAGATTGCCCGGGCCTACACCATCGCCAGGGAAATATTCGGTGTCCGCGAAAACTGGCACGATATTGAAGCGCTGGATAACCAGGTTCCGGCCAGCGTCCAGTACGCCATGATGTTCGAGATCACACGATTGCTGCGTCACGCCAGCGCCTGGATCATGCAGCATCACGATGCACCGCTGAATGTGAGGTCTATCGTGTCCCGACTGCAGCCTGGCTTGGTCCGCGCATTCAAGGCGCTGCCCAAGGCGTTGATTGGGCCAATGAGTCACAGAGTCTCCGAGGCGGCCGGGTTGTATCGGGAAATCGGTGTCACCGAGAAGGTTGCCCAAAGCATGTCCTTGTTGCCCGCAGCATTCTCAACCCTGGATATCGTTGAAATAGCCCTGGAATCCAATCTTGATGAAAGTCGGGTTGCCAAGACCTACTTTGAACTGGGACGCGCTTTGTCCCTGGACTGGATTCTCGAGCAAATTGAGACACTGGAGGTCGAGGGCCGCTGGCAGGCAATCGCCCGCGGTTCCCTGCGAGAGAATCTGTATAGCCTGCAGCGACAACTCACTGCGAAATTGCTGACCCGCCGCAGCACTGCCTCTCCCCAGGAGTTGGTGGACCGCTGGCTGGGCAGCGTCTCGGAACAGGTATCCCACCTGCAAAAACTGGTCGCGGAAATGCGTTCAAGCGGCAGCATGGACTTCCCCACCCTGTCAGTCGCCCTGCAGGAGATCAGGAAACTGACCCAACTGGGTTAATGCGGGAAACCACAATGGCAGCCCGGCTCAGGCCGGGTATGCTCTAACTTGGTGCTACTGACGAAGCCCAACGGATAACTAAGGGTAAAAAATGGCTGGCAAACTCGTACTTTTGAGACACGGACAGAGCGTCTGGAACCTGGAAAACCTGTTTACAGGCTGGCACGACGTGGAACTGACCGACCAGGGCAAGGCTGAGGCAGCTCGTGCAGCCCGGCAACTCCTGGACGAGGACTTCCATTTCGACCTCGCGTTCACATCCGTGCTCAAGCGCGCCATTCGAACCTTGTGGATCGTGATGGACAACACCAATCGCATGTGGGTGCCGGTAGAACGCAGCTGGCTGCTAAACGAGCGCCACTACGGCGCCCTGCAGGGCCTGGACAAGGCTGAAACGGTAGCCAAGCATGGCGCCGACCAAGTACAAATCTGGCGCCGCAGCTACGACGTTCCCCCGCCTGCATTGGGATGGGACGACCCGGAACACCCACGATTTGACGAACGTTACGCAGCGCTGGATCCGAAAATTCTACCTGCGACCGAATCGCTCAAAACCACCCTTGACCGGGTTCTCCCCTACTGGGAAGAACGCATTGCCCCGCAACTCAAGGCTGGCAAAAACGTTCTCATCGTGGCTCATGGCAACAGTCTGCGAGCGCTGGTGAAAAAGCTGGATGGCATTTCAGACGAAGACATCACCGGCCTGAACATCCCCACTGGCGTACCCTTGCTCTACGAACTTGATAACTCACTAAAACCAATCAGTAGCCGATTTCTTGGCGACCCCGACGCGGTCAAGGCAGCCCAGGATGCAGTCGCCCGCCAGACCAGCGGGAAATGACGCAGCTACGCAAAATATAGAGGAGTACGCCGTGACCAAATATCAACACATTCGAGAGAATTTGCTGGCACGGCGCGCCGAATTAATGAGCCGACTGGAGCGTATTACCTCGGACGTTCGTCACGAGGAAGAGCCCTTAAGCGCGGACTTTGCAGAGCAGGCAACTGAGCGAGAAAACGAGGAAGTCATGGATGCCCTTGGCTCCCAGGCCCGACAAGAACTTCAGCTTATTTCCGGCGCGCTTCGTCGCATAGAAGCGGATGAATTCGGTGAATGTGCAGAATGCGGGGAACTGATTGCCGAGCAGCGACTGGAGGCCCTGCCTTTTGCCGAAACGTGCATTACCTGCGCCGCTACCGCCGAGAAAAACCTGACTGACTCAGTGCCTAGGAAGTCAGCACCACCCCACTAGCCGCCGGTTCAGGCAGGTGCAGGATACGCACCGGATCAGGGCAAATTTGCCGCCAGAACGGCAGTTCAGCCGGTGCACACACGCCAACGAAATTCTTGGTCTCCCCCAGTAAATCCAGGATAAGCTGCACATGCAGGTGGGGCGGCCAATGACCGTTTTCCTGCTCGTCTCCTATTTGGGCGAACACTTCGCCCGCCTTGATCTTCTGGCCTGGGCTCAGGGAGTCCAGGGAATCCATACTCAAGTGTCCATAGAGGGTGAAAAAACTTCTCGGGGCACCGGGCAAGTCATGGCGCAGTATCACCGTAGGCCCATAGTCCAGGTGCCCGTCATTCAAAGCGACCACTACCACCACAGCATCAAACGGCGCGTGAACCGGCGTGCCCGCCGGGACAAACACGTCCACACCAAGATGAGTGGACCGGGGCTGGCCTTCTCCAAGGAACTGGGGACTGGAATAGCAGCCCCTGTCTTCCGCATAACGCCCGAGTGCGGCGCCTGCACCGTATTCGGCAATCAAACGATTGACGCCTTCACTTGCCCCGGCCTCGGTCAGGTCCAGGGCGCCGAGCCGGGTGGCCCTCGCAGAAAAATCCAGCTCAATCACCCGGGAGTCACTGCCCAGGCATTCCATGACCGGCTCGGGCCTCGCGTTCTCAAGCAGCCAATGTGACAGCGCCAGGGCTCCCTCAACGGCCTCCTCCTGCTTGTGGAATCGATTCCACGCCAAATCCAGCGGCATATCGTTATTGCTCATTGTCTTCGGTCCCCGCTCACTGAATCAGCTTGGCCTTGGTTCATTCCACACCCTGATCAAACCTTCCTGGGCTACTGAGGCAACCAGGACTCCGTCCTGGGTATAGACACTCCCGCGGGAAAGCCCCCTGGCACCTACCGCCACAGGACTGTCACAGTCATACAGTAACCATTGATCCAGGCGGAAAGGCCGGTGCAACCACATGGCGTGGTCCAGGCTGGCCATTTGCACATTACCCTGCATGAACGCCAGGCCGTGAGGCAATGTTGAGGTGGTGAGTAGATCGTAATCCGACACGTATGCCATCAGGCCCAGGTGCAGATTTGGATCATCCGGCAGTTTGTCTACCGCCTTGAACCAGATTTGTTTGCGCGGCTCTCGCTTCTGCGGCGCCAGGTAATCAATCGGCTGCACCGGCCGGAAGCTGAACGGCTTGCGACTCCAAAGGTAGCGCCTGAGCTTTTCCGGCAGGTGTTCTTTTTCGCCTGCAGCATAGGTCTCGATATCCTGCAGGCCCTCGGGGCCCGGCACATCAGGCATCGTACTTTGATGCTCAACGCCGGCTTCGGGCACCTGGAAAGATGCAGCCATGGTGAATATCGGGCGGCCGTGCTGAATCGCTACCACCCGGCGGGAAGAAAAGCTGCGACCGTCCCGGTTACGCTCGACCTCGTAGACGATGGGTGCATTGAAATCACCGGAGCGCAGAAAATACGCATGCAGTGAATGCGGGATTCGCTCCTCCACCGTGGTGCAGGCGGCAATCAGCGCCTGGCCAAGCACCTGGCCGCCGAAAACCCGGGCACTGCCTATGTCTCGGCTCTCGCCCCTGAACAAGTTGGCCTCGAGCCGATCCAGGTCCAGGTGATCAATCAATTCTTGTAATAGCGCGTTCAAAACTCGTTTCCCGGGGTTGGCATAGCTGCGCTATTGTCGCCCCTGGGAACCCCCACGGCAATCGACGGGCCTGCATCCAGCTGGCGATGCGCGGCGAAAACACTGACAAGTAATGAACTGATTCACCAGTTACAGCTCTAAGACAGAGTATTCCAACGGGATGGCAGCATGCTGATCAAGAAAACGCCGGACATACTTTCCTCTGAGATTACCGATAGCCGACTGTATTTCGGACGCCGGCGTTTTATGCGCGAGGCCGCAACATTGGCACTCGCCGCCAGTCTTCCAACCCGCTTGCTGGCGGACAAGCCAACATGGCTGAACAACATCAGCCCAAGCGACTTCAGCACCAGTGAACAACCCAACAGCTACTCGGACATCACTACATACAACAACTATTACGAATTCGGCACGGGCAAGGACCAGCCACAGCACCAGGCCAGGAACTTTAATCCCTGGCCCTGGCAGCTGAAAATTTCCGGCGAGGCCGAGAAAACCGGCACCTACAACCTGGAAGACATCCTGGCGGGACGCGCCATGGAAGAACGCATCTATCGACTGCGCTGTGTTGAGGCCTGGTCCATGGTCATTCCCTGGGTGGGCTTTCCCCTGGGTGAACTGCTGAAAGAATTCCTGCCTACCTCAAGGGCAAAGTTCGTGGAATTCGTAACCCTGAACGATCCCTCGCGCATGCCCGGCCAGAAGACCCGGGTCCTGCAATGGCCGTATCGTGAAGGCCTGCGCATCGACGAGGCCATGCATCCGCTTACCATCCTGGCCACCGGACTGTACGGTGAAGAACTGCCCAATCAAAACGGCGCGCCACTACGACTTGTCATCCCGTGGAAATACGGTTTCAAAAGCATCAAGGCCATAACCGAAATCCGCTTCAGAGAAACCGCGCCGAACAACAGCTGGAGGCAATCACAACCGGGCGAGTACGGCTTTTACGCCAATGTGAATCCAGAGGTAGACCACCCGCGCTGGAGCCAGGCCAGGGAACGGCGGATAGGCGCCGGGATTTTTGCCCCCAAGCAAGAAACCCTGATGTTCAACGGTTATGCCGACCAGGTCGCCTCACTGTATGCGGGCATGGATCTTAAGCGTAACTTCTGAGGATGTGGCTTAAACCTGTCAACACCCTGCTGCTCAGGCGCAGATTGATCAAGCCCCTGGTATTTGCACTGTGCGGCATGCCGTTCATCCAACTCGCACTGGGCGCCTTCGGTGTCCAGGGCTTCAGCCTGGGCGCCAACCCGGTGGAGATGTTGCTGCACAGTTGCGGAAAGTGGGCGCTGAACCTGCTCCTGATCACCTTGTGCGTCACCCCCCTGGCGCATATCAGTGGCTGGAGGGCCTTGTTTGCCTACCGGAGAATGCTGGGGCTGTTTGCATTCTTCTATGCCTGCATGCATCTGACAATCTACCTGGTACTGGACCAGTCAATGCTGTGGTCAGCGATTATTGAAGACGTGCTGGAACGGCCCTACATCACCCTGGGATTCAGCGCCTGGTTAATGCTGCTGCCGCTGGCCTTAACCTCAACAAAGGGAATGATCAGGCGATTGGGACAACGCTGGACCCAGCTTCACCGGTTGATATATCCGGCCAGCATACTGGTAACCTGGCATTTCTACTGGCAGGTAAAGCAGGACGTGCGCGAACCCCTGTATTACATTGCAGCGCTGGCCTTGCTACTGGGCTGGCGTCTTTACCGTCAGCGCACAAGAGCTAGAAGTCGCGCTTGACCACGTATTGAGAAAGCCAGCGCAGACCCTCTGCAGACTCTGCCTGGCGATCCAGGACGCTCATCGCCTGCTGGTACAGCTCCTCGCAACGATCCTTGGCCTTGTCCAGCCCGAACAAGGAGGGATAGGTCGCCTTGCCGTGGGCGCGATCTGAGCCCTGGGGCTTTCCGATCACCGCGGTGTCCCCCTCTTCGTCCAGCACATCGTCCTTGATCTGGAACGCCAGGCCTATGGCCCGGGCGTAACGGTCGTAGTCTTCCATTGTCTGTTCATCAACCCCGGCACACAAACAAGCGCTGATAATACTTGCCCTGATCAGACACCCGGTCTTCTTGGCGAACATGGTTTCCAGTTCCGACTGGCTCAGGATGTTTCCCTCTGCCGCCAGGTCGATCGCCTGACCGCCTGTCATGCCCTGGGAGCCTGCCGCCTCGGCGATCAGGTCAATCAATGCGACCTGCAAGCCGGGCTTGCCAAGCAGCGCCGGACTACGGGTAATCACACGAAAGGCCTGCATCTGCAAGGCGTCACCGGCCAATATGGCCACCGCCTCACCAAAAGCTATATGCGCAGTGGGCTTGCCCCGGCGCAAATCGTCGTCGTCCATGGCAGGCAGATCATCGTGAACCAGGGAGAAAGCATGA
>JAOTSW010000124.1 GCA_029864735.1 Chromatiales bacterium
ACGGAGCCTGTTTGTGGCAGAAACTGTGGATGAGGAAATTCTCGGCAGGCTGGCCTCCAGGGATGTGGGGCCAACGGGGCCTATGCCCGGCGAATCGGGGATGCAACCCGTGGGTGAAGCGCTGGCCCTGGAGCAGGACGTCCTCGCCGCATATTCGGCCTGGGTGGATGGCCTGTGCGCATCTCGGGTCAAGGCCGACCGGAGACGCCTTGTCCTGGATGTGGCCGAAATGAGATGGGACTTCTCGGACGACTCGCTGGAGTTGGGTTTCACCCTTCCAAGCGGGTGTTTTGCGACCGCCGTATTACGGGAGTTACTCGACTGCCGGGAGGCCCGGCACGCAAAGCCCGAAGCCTAGCGAATTCTTTCGAGCAACACGTACAGGGCGCCAGTGCCTCCGTCCGTGGGACGGGCCGAGGTATAGGCGATTACGTAATTGGCAAGCTTCAGCCACAACGCGACCTTGGATTTGAGTACCGGCCCGCCGTTGCCTGAACGAAGACCTTTGCCATGAATGACTCGCACGCAACTCAAGCGTTCGTGACGACACTCGGCAAGAAAGTCGTTTAGTTCCACCCGGGCTTTCGGGACCGTCAGTCCGTGCAGGTCTACCTCTGCCTGGAGGCTGTAACGCCCCCTGCGCAATTTGCGCAGAATCTGTTCGCTTACGCCCTCCCTGCAGTAGTTCAGGTGATCCCCGTTGTCGAGAATGCCCTGGAGACTTTCGACCTCGAGGCTATCGCGAAGCACCTGGGCCTCATCGGCTCGTTTGAAGCGTGCGCGTGCCGGAGGCTTTGGACGCTTCGTGATGAAGGGTTTTGGCTCGTGGGGGATGGCATCGGCAACGCTGCGGCGGAACAGGGACAGTTCGTCGTCGTCCCCATCTTCGGGAATGTCGGGTGGATAACGCATTGTCACACTCGTCCTCCCTGTGGTGAATCCAGTATAGTTACCTCTTTCCCGGGGCGGCCCCGGGGTAATCAGATCATAGCAGTAGTTAAGCCGATTTCGATCTTGCCGTGTGAACAACACAGCAGGATTGGGTGCGGTGCGGAGGAAATCCGGTTTGCGGATTCTAGTGAGCAACGACGATGGGTACCGATCCGCCGGGATCAGGGCCTTGTCAGCAGCGATTAGCGAGTTTGGCGAAACCATCATTGTGGCGCCTGAAATGAATCGCAGTGGTGCCAGCAATTCTCTGACTCTGGATGGCCCCCTGCGGGTTGTAGAGTCTGAGGAGGGCGTGTTTTTCGTTAACGGGACACCCACGGACTGCGTGCACCTGGCAATAACCGGACTGATGGATCCTGATCCGGATATGGTTGTTTCCGGGATAAACGACGGCGCGAACCTGGGCGACGACGTGCTGTACTCGGGCACGGTGGCCGCTGCCATGGAAGGGCGCTGCCTGGGTCTTCCCGCCATCGCATTCTCGTTGGTGACCCGGGGTGAGCCCCGGCACATGGATACTGCGGCCCGGGTTGCCCGGGATATCGTGCAGCGGCTGGTCAGGCATCCCCTGCCTCAGGACAGTATTTTGAACATCAATATTCCGGATGTCGCCTATCAAGAACTCAAGGGCATGCAGGTGACCCGACTGGGTAATCGGCACCGGGCGGAACCGGTGATTCGTAGCCAGGATCCGCGGGGACGAGATATTTTCTGGGTGGGTCCCGCCGGCTCGGAACAGGACGCCGGTCCCGGCACCGATTTTCATGCCATTGCCAGCGGTTGCGTATCCATTACTCCCGTTCAAGTGGACCTGACTCGCCATGCGCAACTGGAGTCGGTCAGGGGGTGGCTGTCCAAATGAATGCGGACCAACGAATACGCGGCATTGGTATGACTTCGGCGAGAACCCGTGACCGCCTGGTGAAGCGTTTGCGAGAACAGGGCATTATCGACGAGAAGGTACTCGCCCAAGTGCGAAATGTACCCAGGCACTTGTTTATGGACGAAGCCATGGCGAGCCGGGCCTATGAAGATACCGCCCTGCCTATTGGCCATGGCCAGACAATTTCCCAGCCCTATGTGGTGGCGCTGATGACCCAGGCGCTGCTGGAGGATGGAAAACCCGAGAAAGTGTTGGAGATTGGTTCCGGTTGTGGGTACCAGACAGCGATCCTTGCTCCCCTGGTGGGTAAATTGTATGCCATTGAAAGGCTGGCGCCGTTGCAAGTCAGGGCGCGCCAGACACTGGCTTCTTTGAATTTGCTCGGTATCAGGATGCGAGTGGGCGATGGCTGGCAGGGCTGGCCGTCCCAGGCGCCCTTCGATGGCATCCTGGTGGCTGCCGCTCCAGAGCAGATTCCCGAGGCGCTGCTGGATCAGTTGGCAGAGGGAGGGCGCTTGATTATTCCCGTGGGCGGTCGGGCAAGCCAGGAACTAATCAAGATCACCCGCAAGGGTTCTAATTTCGAAAAGCGCTCACTGGGGTTGGTGCGGTTCGTGCCTCTTGTCGGTGGAAGCGAGGGATGAAAGTATTTGGTCCCCTTTACGACACGGTGCTGAAATGGGCGGCATATCCGTCTGCACCCTGGTACCTGTGTGGCCTGAGTTTCGCGGAGTCGTCGTTTTTCCCGGTACCGCCCGATGTAATGCTCGCGCCCATGTCCCTGGCGGCGCCCAGGAAGGCCATGCGCTTCGCATTGATTACCACCCTGGGTTCTCTGGCGGGAGGGGTTGCCGGGTATTTTATCGGCCTGTTCGCCCTGGAGTGGATTAGTCCCTGGATGCAGGAGTTCGGGTACTGGGAAAAGTATCTTGAAGTCCAGGGCGTGTTCGCCGCGTGGGGTTTCTGGGCGGTACTGGTGGCAGGTTTCTCGCCAATTCCCTACAAGATTTTTACAATCAGTGCAGGTGCCCTGGCTATGAACCTGCCGCTTTTCCTGCTGGCCTCCGCGGTAGGTAGGGGGGCGCGCTTTTTCATGGTGGCCGGCCTGGTCATGTGGGGTGGTCCGAAAATTGAACCTATGTTGCGTCAATACGTGGAAAGACTGGGCTGGGCAACGGTGGGGCTGTTGGTAATCGGCCTTCTGGTATGGAGATACTGAAGCCTGCCCGAATTGCAGCGGCGCTGCTTGTTGCCTGGGCGATATTGGCGGCCGGGTGTGGCGGTAGCGCTTTGTCCTGGGATTCTCCCGAGTCCTATGTCGTCAAAACAGGCGACACCCTGTATTCGATTTCATGGCGTAACCGACTTGATTGGCGAGACGTGGCGAGATGGAATGGTTTGTCTAACAGCGGGCTGATATATCCCGGGCAGACCCTGCGCTTGTCTCCACCGCCCAGGTCTTCTGGCAGCACCACATCTGCCGCTCCTAAAACAACAAGCGCGCGACCCTCTTCAACAACCCCATCCTCCAGTTCCAGCACCTCGACTCGGTCCAGAACCAGTTCACCTCCGGCCACGCCTATTGCGGGCTGGCGCTGGCCTGCGGCCGGACCCGTGGTCGCCGGGTTCGGTGACAAGAACAGCATGGGCCAGGGTGTGGACATTGGCGGACGCCTGGGTGACCCGGTTCGGGCCGCCGCCAGTGGCCGGGTCGTTTACGCCGGCAGTGGACTAATTGGCTACGGTAAGCTTATTATCATTAAGCATAATGATACCTTCCTTAGTGCATATGGACACAACCGAACAATGGCGGTAAAGGAAGGGGACCCGGTCAAGGTAGGGCAGAAGATCGCCGAGATCGGAGAAGGCCCAGGAGATAAACCTCTGCTGCATTTTGAAATAAGGGTTAATGGAAAGCCGGTGAATCCAGTCCGGTACTTGCCGAAACGATAATAACCATTCCCTGTAGCAAGCGTTCTTCCTGTGTTGGATTTCAGGGAGTCGGATATGGGTATGAAGGATCCCGGGGAATCACCGTTCCCCGGATTAATCAATGACCCCGAACGGATTGGCGACAGCCTGTCTGCAGACGACGATGAGTCCGAGGAAATCGATGACAGCGGGATGGACACGGGCATTCACGATGCTACGCGCCTTTACCTGAACGAGATTGGAGCCTCTGATCTGCTCTCCGCAGACGAAGAAGTCGAACTTGGCCGCCGGGTTCGCCGGGGAGATGCCGACGCTCGCAACAGAATGATAGAGAGCAACCTGCGATTGGTCGTGAAAGTTGCCCGTCGTTACCTTTACCGCGGCCTGCCCCTGCTTGATCTGGTTGAGGAGGGTAATCTTGGGTTGATGCATGCGGTGGAGAAATTCGATCCCGAGCGTGGCTTCCGTTTCTCGACCTACGCGACCTGGTGGATTCGCCAGTCTATCGAGCGGGCTATCATGAACCAGTCCCGTACAATCAGGCTGCCCATTCATGTCGCGAAGGATGTTAACGCCTACGTGAGGGCCGAGAGGGATTTAACCCAGGAAATGGATCATGCTCCTCTGCTTAGCGAGATCGCAGAGCGCATGGGGAAACCCCTATCCGATGTGCGGCGGATTTCGGGATTCCGGGAGCGGGTGATTTCAGCTCACTCGCCGATCAGCCGGGAAAATGAACACAGCTTGATTGACACAATTGCCGATGAGGAAGGCTTTGACCCACAGGACTCGGCTCAATTCGAGGATGTTTGCGTGTTGATCGACGAATTGCTGGAAGAACTCAGTCAAATTCAGCGCGAGGTGGTTGAGAGGCGTTTTGGCATCCATGGTTACCAGCGCTCTACCCTTGAGCAGGTTGGCGAGCAGATTGGCGTGACTCGCGAGCGGGTTAGGCAAATTCAAATGGATGCGCTGGTTCGCCTTCGCAGGCTCATTATTACTACCGGCCACAGCGTTGACAGCCTGATTGGCTAGCCAGGCAAACAGATTAGATAATTAGCGCTGCGACTACCGGTCGGTTTTCGCTCGCCAGGATATTGTAGGTTCTGCAGGCGGCAGCGGTATCCATCACTTCCAGGCCAATTCCGAGCCCCATTACCGCTGCCATCAACTCCGGATCAGGGAAGGTCTGAAGCTCGCCGGTACCCAGTAACAGAATCCCTGGTTTCATTGCCAGGGCATCTTTCAGTTGTTCAATTGTCAGGAATTCAGTGGATGCTACGGCCCAATCGGGCATAATTTGGCTTGGAGAAAGGATCAGATTTGACGTGTAGGTCTGATCACCGATAACCAGGGCACCTGTCGTATGGGACCGGATCAGGTTTATGTCTAGTCTGAAGTCGCGAGTAAATTGCATGGCGCAGAGCATAGCCAGTCGCGAGCGACGGAACAATTCCGGCTCTCACCAAAGGTTGTTGCATGGCTGAATTGACAATAGTGGTGCCAGATTTGATGGCTCTTGCGGATCTGGCAATCCGCGACCCTTTGCGCTGGCCTGTCATGAACCGTGTACTGGCCAGGGGACGTTTATTGCCTTGCCAGGGACAGCCGGGAGCAGGTTTTGCCCGGGCACTGGGATTGCAAGGCGGTGTTGGAGGGTTAGCCAGGTATTGCTTCCTGAATGATACCGGCCATCTTCCCGATGGCGGTTGCGCGCGCCTGGATCCGGTCGAGGTGGGCGTGGGTCCCCGGGGATTATTTTTGCGCTCAGCGTGCATGCCGGACCTGCAGCGCGACGAAGCGGACGCGCTGATTTTGGAATTGGATCACTTAATGACCGAATTTGGCTGGCATCTGGAAGCTGGCGTGCCGTCACGCTGGTATGTGTTGACCAGGGAGCCGCTACGGGCCGGACTGGGTCCACCGATCCTCGCAGAAGGCGAGAACCTGATGGAGCGCCTTGCCGGGAACGACCTGGCTAAAGAGTGGGCAAAGCTGCTTAACGAAATTCAGATTCTCTTGCACCAGCATCCGGTTAACCTGAAGCGTGAGCAAGAAGGCAAAGCCCAGGCCAATTGCCTGTGGCCATGGGGAGGCGGAACAGCTCACAGCCTGAATGGGGCCCGCCCGGTAGCGTTTTGGAGTGACGGTGATCCGGTGTTGGGTGGGATTGCCCGAGTGCTTGAGCGGCCCGTCGGGAGGGCTGAATCTCTTGCCGAGGTATCGGATGGCTGGTTCCGCTCATCCCTGGTGTCGCTGGCTGCTTCCGGACCACGAGAGCAGCGCCTGGATGCGCTGGAACAGGCCTGGTTGGCGCCGTTGGCCAATCGTCGGCTGAAACCCTGGAGGCTGATCTTGAGTGACCTGGACGGGGCCGGTTACAAAATGGGATTGATTGATTGGTGGGCCCGGTGGCGCAAGGCGCCGGTGCCGGGAGACGAGCAGTGAGTAGACCTATCCAGCGGCGTGAGCCCAGGGGCGAGCCATCCCCAGGCAGTGATTGGTCGGATCTGTTACGCCGGGTGATGGCTAATCGTGGTGTGCTGGACGCCCGGGACCTGGGAGAGTCCCTGGGGGAGATTATCCCTGTCAGCCAACTTGCCGGGGTTGATCAGGCGGCAGAGTTGCTGAGCCGACACCGGCAGTCTGGACGGATCCTGATAGTTGGAGATTTTGATGCGGATGGGGCCACGAGCACCGCATTAATGATGCGGGCCATGCAGGCCATGGGGTTTAACAGCGTTGATTTTCTTGTGCCCAATCGGTTCGAATTTGGCTATGGTCTGACCCCGGAAATTGTAGAGCTTTCGCTGCAAAGAAACCCGACCTTGCTGGTCACGGTGGATAACGGCATCTCCAGCGTGGAAGGCGCAAAACGGGCCGCTGAGGCAGGGTTGGAATTGCTGGTGACCGATCACCATCTGCCGCCGTCTAAATTGCCCGAAGCCCAGGTGATAGTGAATCCCAACCTGGATGGCAGCGAATTTCCCAGCAAGAACCTGGCGGGGGTGGGTGTGGCGTTTTATGTCATGGCGGCTCTTGCCAGGAAGCTGGATTGTGGATTCTCTCCGGCCCGGTTGCTGGACCTGGTGGCGCTGGGGACCATCGCGGATGTGGTTCCCATGGACAAGAACAACCGGGTCCTGGTCCAGCAGGGGCTAAAGCGTATCAGGGCGGGTAAATGCGCTCCGGGAATACTGGCGCTGCTGGAGCTGTCGAACCGGGATGCCCGGCGCGCCACCGCTACGGACCTGGCCTTCGGTGTGGCCCCGAGATTAAACGCGGCCGGGCGACTTGATGATATGTCCCTGGGCATTCGCTGCCTGATGACAGAGGACCCGGCGCAGGCCAGGCAGTGGGCCGCCGAACTGGATGATCTGAACAAGCGGCGCCGGGAGATTGAGGGTCGCATGCAGGAGCAGGCGCTGGAAGCGGTGAAATCCCTGGAACTGGATTCCAGCGACGAACTGCCCCCGGTGCTTTGCCTGTTTGACCCGGACTGGCACCAGGGCGTGGTGGGACTGGTTGCCTCGCGAATCAAGGAAAAGGTACACCGTCCTGTGGTTGCCTTTGCCCGCACCGAGGAAGGGCAGCTGAAAGGGTCTGCCCGTTCGGTCACGGGACTGCATATCCGGGACGCCATGGATAACGTCGCCACCCGGCATCCCTCAATGCTGAGCAAGT
>JAOTSW010000125.1 GCA_029864735.1 Chromatiales bacterium
GTATCGCGACGCATCGATGCCGTGCTTCATGGCGCGATAGTGCAATACCGGTAGATCAAACCCCGATCCGTTCCAGGAAATCAGGTCCGGCGAAAACCGGGCCAGGCCGTCAAAGAAGCGACTGACGATCTCCTTCTCGCTGGCGTTCTCGTCGCCGAGGGTCCAGACCCTGAATCCGGATTTGCTGCGGTAAGCCACCGAGATGGCGACGACTCGCTGCTGGTGCAATGGCAGGAAATCACTCCCGGTGGCCTGCATCCGCTTGTTCATCATTGCCTGGGCTGCGTCCTCATCGGACAAGCCGTCTAGACCATAGAGCGCCTTGCCAAACTCCACGTCCGGCACGGTTTCAATATCGAAGGCAAAACAATTCACTTTTACGGACTCCCGGTTTTTTTCACACAACAGCGTCCAAACCTGATTAAGATTTTTCCAACACAGCGAACGCCATGACCAGTCCAGCTTCATCGGTGAGGGAAATATGTCCCGATCCAATGCCCAGCTTCCGGCACATAGCCTGACCACGCTCTGAATAGACAATTTCGGGCTTGCCCCAGGCATTCTGCACGACACCAATATCACGCGCCCAGACGCCGTGGGCAAACCCTGTACCCATGGCCTTCACGATGGCTTCCTTGGCCGCAAAGCGCATGGCCAGGAAGCGCACCTTGCGACTGACCTGCTCGTACTGCTCGCGTTCTGCCGGGAGCAGCAGGCGATTGACAAACCTCTCTCCAAACCTTTCCAGGCTACCGGCAATCCGGTCGATTTGGACTACATCGGTCCCGATACCGTAAATCATAGGGAGCGCGCTTTAACCATAAGACGCTTCATTTCGGCTACCGACTGAGCCAGACCATCAATGACCGCCCGGGCCACTATCGCATGACCGATATTCAGTTCGACGATTTCCTTGATCGCCGCTACCGCCTGAACATTGTGATAATGCAGACCGTGACCCGCATGCACCCGCAACCCGATACTCGCTGCATAACGGGCAGCAACTCGCACGCGCTCAAGCTCGCGCTGACGGGCCTCCCCCGACTGTTCCGCATAAGCCCCGGTATGCAACTCGACCACCGGGGCGCCAGCTGCCACGGCGGCGTCCAGTTGACGAGGATCTGGATCGACAAACAGACTGACCCGCATATTGCCCTGGGCAAGGCGCTGACAGGCATCCTTGATACGGGACATACCCGACACCACGTCAAGGCCGCCCTCGGTAGTTAGCTCCTCGCGCTTTTCCGGAACCAGGCAAATATCTGGCGGCGAAATCTCCTCGGCAATTCCGAGCATTTCGTCGGTTACCGCCATTTCCAGATTGACCCGGGTTTGAAGGGTCTGCATCAGCACCCTCACATCCCGATCCTGGATGTGGCGCCGATCCTCTCTGAGATGGACGGTAATGCTGTCAGCGCCGGCCTGTTCGGCAACTAGCGCCGCATACACCGGGTCAGGATAGCTTGTACCCCGCACCTGTCGAAGCGTGGCAACGTGGTCTACGTTCACACCCAGGTCAATCTGGGAGCAAGGCCCGGTAGTCATAGGAACTCCTGAAAACAATAAATAATCCGCCGCCCAGGGGTAACGGTAATCTGGAAGGCAAAAGTGTACCAGCCGCGGGCTAGTGTTTCATCGAACTGAGCACCTGCCGGGTCTTCAAGGGCCTGTCCCCAAGCAACGCATCCAGGCTGACACGCAAGACCCGCTTGAGCTCCCGCTGGCAGGTATCGTCTGGCGCATCGCCCGCCCCGGCCAACGCCAGGAGGGAACGGCCGTGAACCAGCAGGCCCTGGGACTGTTCGGGCCTGGCCAGCGTGGGCCCCTCGTGGATGCGGTACTCGTAGAGCCCATCCGGATCCAACACCTCCCCGCCATGTATCTCACAAGCCAGGTTTAGCCCGTAACCCAGACCTTCCAGCAAGGCAGATTCAAACAGTCGAAGCGACCAACCAACGTGCCTGCCCAACGCCAGGGACGCCAGGGTCTGGCGGTAGTGTGTATAGAGCTCTGGATGAGGATCCTGGCGTTGCAACAGTCGCAGAAGCAACTCATTCAGGTAGAACCCCGAGAATAGCCGGTCACCGGTCAGGCTCATCAGGGCCGCAGCCGACTCTGCATCAGTGAGGGTTTTGAGATCGCCGCGCCCGGACCAGGAAAGAAGAAGTTCCGAAAAAGGCTGTAAAACAGACCGCAGTCGCGACTTGGGCCGCCGTGAACCCCTGGCCACCAGACCCAGTCGACCCTGCTCCTGGCTGAACACTTCAATAATCTGGCTGGTATCCCGGTATGGCTGCCGGTGCAAAATGAAGGCGGGCGTCTGAAGGACCTGGCCCTGCCTCATGCAGTCTCGTAACCGAAACGCTGCAGCGCGCGCTCACTGTCTGACCAGTTCTCCAGCACCTTGACCCACAGATCCAGGTGCACCGGTTTCTTGACCCGCTTTTTCAGTTCAATACGGGCTTCTCGTCCAATCTGCTTGAGAACCTGCCCGGACTTGCCAATTACAATGCCCTTGTGACCGGCTCGCCCCACCCAGATGATCGCTTGTACCAGGACCCTGCCTTGCTCATCATGGCTGTATTGTTCCACCTCAACGGTCAATCCATAAGGAAGTTCCTGGTGCACCCGGGTCATCAGCTTCTCCCGAATGATTTCCGCCGCCATGAAAGCATCGGATTTATCTGTTGTTTGATCACTGGGGAACAGTAACGGTGATTCTGGCAACAGGGCCACCATTTCTTTTTCCAGGTCCTCGACATTTTTTCCGGATAGGGCTGACACCGGAATTACAGCTGCAAATTCATGGCGCGACGCCAGTTCCTGCATGAACGGCAAGAGTCGGGACTTATCCTTTATCTGGTCCACCTTGTTCACCACAAGAATGGTTGGCAAACCTGCCTGCTGCACACGCTTGAGAACATCCTCGTCCTCCTCGGTGAAGCGCAACGCATCCACCACAAAGGCCACCGCGTCTGCCTCCACAAGACTGGATGCAGCCGCACGGTTCATGCTCCGGTTGATCGCTTTACCTGAATGCCTGTGCAGGCCGGGAGTATCCACCAGGATCAGCTGGGCATGTTCGCGATTCAAAATTCCAAGAATCCTGTGCCGGGTAGTTTGCGGGCGCGCCGTAACGATGCTGATTTTTTTACCAAGCAACGTATTGACCAGTGTGGACTTGCCCACATTTGGACGTCCGACAACGGCAACAAATCCGGCTTTAAATTCTGTATCACTCATTCGCTTGTCAATTTTTCCAGCATGCTCGTCGCGGAGGCCTGCTCAGCCTTTCGGCGACTGGTCCCCTGCCCGGTCGTATGAAGATTCAGTGAGTCCACACGGCAACTCACAATGAACCGTTGATTGTGCGCCGCCCCCTGCACATCGTCCACAATATAGTCGGGCAACGAAATATTCTTTGACTGCAGCCATTCCTGAAGCCGGGTTTTCGGGTCCTTGAGATGCTCGGGATCGGGAAGATTATCCAGGCGCCCCGCATATAACTCGAGAACCATTCGAGAAGCGGCTTCGGGGCCGCCATCCAACAGGACCGCACCAAATACAGCCTCCAGGGCATCAGCCAGTATGGACTCTCTACGATAACCACCGGATTTCAGTTCGCCGGACCCTAATTTGAGCTGATCACCAAGACCCAGAGACTTGGCAATCTCGGCCAGAGTCACTCCTCTTACAAGGCTTGCCCGAAGGCGACTCAAATCGCCCTCATCAGCGCGGGGGGATCGAAGAAATAATTCATGGGCGATGACAAAATTCAGCAGCGAATCTCCAAGAAACTCCAGCCGCTCGTTGTGCCTGGATCCGGAACTTCTATGGGTTAACGCGGCATCGAGCAGACTCACGTCCCGAAAACTGTAACCAAGTTTCCGCTGTACCCAGTCATGATCAGAAATCACCGGGTTATCTCAATACTCTTTTCGAAGTCCACAAGAAAGGAAACATTGTATATATATGGCGCCTTGTGCTCGTATTTGACGCTTACCCTATAGCCTTTTCCTTCTTTGGCTATTTTGTAGTCATTCGCGTCGACGATTTCGATTCTTTCAATATCCAGTCGGCTCTGGATCCCTCTCTTGATGTCCCGGACAGTTGGGTTTGTGCCGTTTAGATCGGCATGGACACTATCCAATACACCCGCAACCTTCATGTATTCCAGGTATACAGGCGCCAGGCGCAGGCCGGCAAAGACGATCAGTCCCGCAATAGCGGCCGCCAGGATCATGCCAATGGTCGTCATTCCACGTTGATTCTTGTACATCGCCCTACATCTCCTGCCGTTAATTAATCGAGGTGCCAATCCGTCCCCAAAGAACGGACGATTCCGTCCAGTCCCAATTCATCCAGATAGCCACGGCCTTGCCTACCAGATTCTCCTCCGGGATAAATCCGATGATGCGACTGTCCTGGCTGCAGTCCCGGTTATCCCCCATGACAAAGTAGTGACCCTGGGGCACCACCTGGTCCAGGTAAGAACTGGGAAAGTCCCTTTTCTTGCTCAGATAAATTTCGTGACTGACCCCATCAAGTGTTTCGGTAACGGTGGTGGCAGTGAAATTCATGGGTCGTCCCCCGGCATCGCGCCCGCACTGGATACGCTGGGTATCTCCGCTGCCTTTCAAATCCACCGCCACGTCATTGATGTACACCTGCTTGAAGCGGTAAGAAATTACGTCGCCCGGCAGGCCGACCAGGCGCTTGATGTAGTTAACACTGGGCTCCTGGGGCTTGCGAAAAACAATCACGTCCCCGCGCCTGGGTTCGCCCACATCCAGAAACTTCTTATTCAGAACCGGCAACCGCAAACCGTAGGTATATTTGTTAACAAAAATAAAATCCCCAACCAACAGGGTGGGCATCATGGAACTGGATGGAATCCGAAAAGGCTCGTACCCAAAAGAGCGAACCACCAGCACCAGCAGTATGATCGGGAAAAATGACCGGGCATATTCCACCAGCACCGGCTCTGTCGACGGCGAAACACCCCGGGCTTCACGATGCTTGCGGAAAAACAGGCTGTCCAACAGCCAAATCCCGCCGCTAACCAGGACTGCTATCAGGAGTATCATCGCGAAATCTGTTTGCATAAGTTTCCAGAGTATTTGTTATTCATCCTATCGGGTCAAAATTTTCTGACCGCACCCTGTCCCGAACCAGCCTATCCTTGCCAAGCGAGACTATTTGTCCATTTTCAATACCGCCAGGAACGCTTCCTGGGGAATCTCAACACTGCCCACCTGCTTCATGCGCCGTTTACCGGCCTTCTGCTTCTCCAGCAGCTTGCGCTTGCGGGATACGTCGCCGCCATAGCACTTGGCCGTCACATTCTTGCGCAGAGCCTTGACCGATGACCTGGCAATGACATGTACACCGATCGCCGCCTGGATGGCAACCTCAAACATTTGCCGGGGAATGAGTTCACGCATTTTCTCAACCAGTTCCCGACCTCGGGCATAGGCGGTATCCCGATGCACGATGGTGGACAAGGCGTCGACTCGTTCTTTATTGATAAGCAGATCCAGCTTCACCAGCGGCGCCGCCTGGAAACGATTGAAGTGATAATCGAATGATGCGTACCCGCGACTCACGGATTTCAGGCGATCAAAGAAATCCAGCACCACCTCGGACATGGGCATTTCATATTCGATGGAGACTTGTTTACCCAGGTACAACATCTTGGTCTGAACCCCGCGCTTCTCAATGCACAGGTTAATCACCGAACCTACAAATTCCTGGGGCATAAGGATGTTCGCGGTAATGATAGGCTCGCGTACCTCTGCGATTTCACCGGCGCCGGGCAGCTTGGAGGGGTTATCTATGGAAATCACCTCACCGCGCACGGTTTCAACCTCGTAGACCACTGTCGGCGCCGTGGTAATCAGATCCAGGTCATATTCCCGTTCGAGTCGCTCCTGGACAATTTCCATGTGCAACATTCCCAGGAAACCGCAGCGAAAACCAAATCCCAGGGCGGTCGAGGTTTCCGGCTCGAAGTGCAACGCCGCGTCATTGAGCCTGAGCTTACGCAAGGCCTCGCGCAAATCCTCATAGTCATCCGAGCTGATAGGGAACAAGCCTGCAAACACACGCGGTTGCACATGCTTGAAATCCGGAAGCGCCTTCTCACAGGGATTGCGCTCGTTGGTAATGGTATCGCCCACTGGCGCGCCATCGATTTCTTTTACACCGGCGATCATATACCCCACGTCTCCGGTGTGAAGAGCATCGTCATCTTCCATCTTCGGAGTGAAGCGACCCACGCGATCAATCTGGTAGCTGCGACCGGTACTCATGATTCGGGCCTTTTGGCCCTTTTCCATCTTGCCGTTAACCACTCGCACCAGGGAGACCACACCCACGTAGTTATCAAACCAGGAGTCAATGATCAGTGCCTGCAGCGGAGCGTCTTCATCTCCTTTCGGCGGCGGCACCCGGCGCACCAGTTCTTCCAGCAGTTCCCGCACCCCTACACCGGTCTTGGCGCTGACTCTCAGGGCGTTTTCCGCCTCAATGCCAATGATCTCTTCAATCTCTTCGCAAACTCGGTCAGGTTCAGCGGCGGGAAGGTCAATCTTGTTCAGAACCGGCACGACTTCCAACCCCTGCTCCAGGGCGGTGTAGCAATTGGCCACGCTCTGGGCCTCCACTCCCTGGGCAGCATCAACAATCAGCAGCGCACCCTCACAGGCGGCCAGCGAGCGCGACACCTCGTAAGAGAAATCCACATGGCCGGGCGTATCAATGAAATTGAGCTGGTAGGTGTTTCCGTCCTCTGAGGGAAAATGCAGGGTGACGCTTTGGGCCTTGATGGTAATACCGCGCTCGCGCTCGATATCCATGGAATCGAGCACCTGGTTGCCCATCTCGCGCTCAGTCAGGCCTCCACAGATCTGGATAAATCTGTCGGCCAGAGTGGATTTGCCGTGGTCAATATGGGCAATAATGGAAAAGTTACGGATATGCTTCATCAAGGCGCCAGGCTCAGAGTACAAACGATCAATTATACGTCAGCGATGGCCGGCTCCGATAGCAGGCGTGCTAACTCAGGCCGCGGAATTCGCCTTCAGCGCCTGGGTAAGCACCTGGGGATCCAGCTGATATTGGCAAAGAGTTTCCCCGTCCAGCGCCAGTACCGGAATCTTGATCGCGTAGCGCCTGAGCAATTCATCATCCGACTCAATGTCGACGAGTTGCACTTCCAGGGAATATTTCTCAAGAAATGGCTGCAATTGCTCCAGCATGACCTCGCACAAGTGACAGCCGGGCCGGGAATACAGTGTCAGCGCCAGGCTCACGCCCCGCCCTCCACTGCCTGCCCCACAGCACCAGAGGCGTTGCAGGGACCCAGATTAGACAGGATTTCCGGCTGGAAGCGCTTCTGTCCCCCCACATGGATCCGACGGGACAAAAGACTGCCGACAACCAATCCCG
>JAOTSW010000126.1 GCA_029864735.1 Chromatiales bacterium
CAGCCCGATAAGTACTGCCGGCATGGACGGGCCCGCGCTTTCAATCGGCTTGCCGTCTTCGTTGAACATCGCCCGTACACGTCCGTAGGCATTGCCCGCCAGGACCATGTCACCGGCCTTCAGGGTACCCCGGTTGACCAGTACGGTAGCGACCGTACCACGACCCTTTTCAAGGCTGGACTCAATCACCACGCCGGCCGCCGGGCCATCGACTGGCGCCTTAAGCTCCAGCACCTCAGCCTGCAACAAAATAGCGTCCAGCAACGCATCAATGCCCTCGCCAGTCTTGGCGGAGACGTTCACAAACATGTTCTCGCCACCCCAGTCCTCAGGGATAACTTCGTGTTGGGTTAATTCGTTACGGACCCTGTCCGGATCAGCGTTCTCGCGATCAATCTTATTCACGGCTACGACCAGGGGAACACCGGCTGCCTTGGCGTGCTGAATTGCTTCCACAGTCTGGGGCATGACGCCATCATCCGCGGCCACAACCAGTATCACGATATCGGTAACCTGGGCGCCACGAGCGCGCATTGCCGTAAAGGCCGCGTGGCCAGGGGTATCCAGGAAACTGATGACGCCCTTAGCGGTTTTAACGTGGTAAGCGCCAATGTGCTGGGTAATACCACCAGCCTCACCCGCAGTCACGCGAGTGGTCCGAATGTAATCGAGCAATGAAGTCTTGCCGTGGTCAACGTGACCCATGACTGTGACCACTGGCGGACGCGGCAGCTCCTCACCCGAGTCAGCCATCGCGGCTTGCAGGATTGAATCCTCAGCCTCGGTGTCACTGACCGTCTTGACGGTATGGCCCATTTCCTCGACAACCAAAGTGGCGGTTTCCTGATCAATTGTCTGATTGATCGTCACCATCACGCCCATCTTGAACATGAACTTGATAACTTCGTTTGCCTTGACGGCCATGCGCTGAGCCAATTCGCCTACGGTGATTGACTCAGGAACAATTACCTCACGCACCACCGGGGCGGTCGGCTTTTCGAACCCGTGCTGTCCATCACCACCGGTCGACATGCGACGTCGGCCAGGCTTCTTCTGCTTGCGACGACCCTTGCTGTCTGTCGCAACATGTAATTCCTTTCGGCCGTAACGAGTCTGGCGCTCTTTCTCGCGCTCTTTCTCGCGAGCCTCGCGCTTTTCACGCATGGCACGCTCGGCATCCTGGCGCTTACGCTCATCTTCCTCACGCTCCCGAGTCTGCTGTTCTGCAGCCCTGCGTGCAGCCTCGACGGCGTCGAGCTTTTCGCGCTCCTTTTCCTCGACCTGGCGTGCAGCAGCTTTTTCCGCATCTTCAGCAGCCTGGAGACGCGCTTCTTCCTCGCGCTCCACGGCAAGCTTCGCTTCTTCCTCTTCCCGCTTCGCCTTATCCAGCTCTTCCTGCTCGGAACGGGCCTGCTCTTCCAGGACATCACGATTGACATAGGTGCGCTTCTTACGCACCTCCACATTCACCGTGTGGGTACGCCCCTGGCTACCAGCGGTGCGCAGGGTCGTGGTCGATTTGCGCTTGAGGGTAATCTTGCGAGGAGCCTTGGAGATACCCTCGGCATGGCCGTGGCTCTTGCGAAGGTGGGTTAATAACACCATCTTCGAGTCGTCACTGATGACGTCTGACGCACTAGATGCCGCAATGCCCGCCTCTGCCAACTGGGTTAGCAAGCGATCAACCGGAACCTTAAGTACTTCTGCAAATTGTGCGACGGTAACGTCAGCCATATTGGATGCTCCTTAATCCGCTGCCGTTTCGGCGGTCTCGGACTCATCAAACCAGTGCGCGCGAGCGCTCATAATGAGCTTGCCCGCCCGCTCTTCGTCCATCTCGTCCAGTTCCATCAAATCATCGATGGCCAGCTCTGCAAGATCTTCACGAGTACAGGCGCCCATCGCAGCCAACTGCATGGCAGTCGCCTTGTCCATACCTTCCAGGTCAAGCAAATCCTGAGCGGGCTCAGCCGAGTCGATAACCTCCTCAGAGGCAATCGCCTGGGTCAGCAGCACATCTCGGGCCCGACTACGCAATTCGTTGACAATGTCTTCATCAAACTCATCGATAGCAACCAGTTCACTCACCGGTACATAAGCAATTTCTTCAACGCTGGAAAAGCCCTCCTGAGCCAGGATCTGGGCGACTTCCTCGTCCACGTCCAACTGTTTCATGAAAGCTTCAACCAGGGCGCGAGCTTCCTGCTCGCCCTTCTCTTCTGCGTCATGTTCAGTCATGACGTTGAGTTCCCACCCGCTGAGCTCACTGGCAAGACGGATATTCTGACCGCCGCGGCCAATAGCCTGGGAAAGTTTCTCTTCGTCTACCGCGATATCCATGCTGTGGGCGTCTTCATCCATAACGATGGAAGTGACGTCAGCCGGAGACATGGCGTTGATGACGAACTGCGCAGGATTTTCGTCATACATGATGATATCGACCCGCTCGCCCGCCAATTCATTAGAAACTGCCTGGACCCTGGAGCCACGCATACCAACACAAGCACCTACAGGATCAATGCGGGCATCGTGACTGCGAACAGCAATCTTGGCGCGCAACCCGGCGTCACGGGCAGCGCCCATGATCTCAATCAAGCCCTGGCCTACTTCCGGCACTTCCAGCTTGAACAGTTCAGTCAGGAACTCCGGACAGGTCCGACTCAGGAACAACTGGGGACCGCGTGTTTCGGAGCGAACTTCCTTCAGCAACGCTTTGACACGATCCTGGGTGCGAATGGGCTCGCGCGGAATCAGGTTTTCACGGGGAATGAAGCCTTCGGCGTTTCCACCCAAATCAACAAACACGCCATTACGATCTACCCGCTTGACCAAACCGCTGAGCAGTTCGCCAACCCGGCTCTCGTACTCATCAACAACCTGCATCCTTTCTGCTTCGCGCACTTTCTGCACAATGACCTGCTTGGCAGTTTGGGCAGCAATACGACCAAAAGGCATGGACTCTATGGGCTCTTCTACATAGCCACCCGGCTCGGCGTTTTCATCCAGATCCAGGGCATCTTCCAGGCGCAATTCGCAGTCAGGGGTCTCCAACTCGGTGGAGTCGTCCGCAAAGACTTTCCAGCGACGGAAAGTCTCGTACTGACCGGTCTTGCGATCAATCGCAACGCGGACATCGACATCCTCACCAAATCGCTTGCGCGTAGCCGAAGCCAACGCGGCCTCAATGGCCTCGAAGATGATTTCTTGATCAACGCCTTTCTCGTTGGAAACAGCGTCAACAACCATTAATATTTCTTTATTCATCAGTTTAGTTACCTGAAACCATGTTTCTACAGGTCCGGCACAAGCCGGGCGGAATGAACATTTTCAAGGTCAATCTGCACCTCGGAACCGTCCACTTCCAGCGTAATTACGTCGTCTTCTATGCCCTGCAACGTTCCCTTGAAACGCTTGCGGCCTGATACCAGGGCTTTGGCCTGCAACTTGATGACTGACCCGGCGAACACGCGAAAATGCGCCGCTGTTCTAAGGGGCCTGTCAATGCCGGGCGAGGACACTTCTAACGTAAAATGCCCAGGCAAAGGATCTTCAACATCCAATACGCCGCTGACCTGGTTACTGACGATTGCACAGTCCTCCAGAGAAATGCCCTCTTCATTGCCGATAAAAATTCGAACAAGACTGTGGGCACCCAGGCGCAACTCCAAATCAACGAGTTCGTATCCCAGGCTCTGAACCACCGGTTCAAGCAATTGTATTAACGTATCGTTCGTAACCATTCGCAACTAAAAAAAAATGGGCCAGCGGCCCATTTCTCGTTAAATTCATTAGGCACCGAGAGCGTTCGGTGACTTGATACAAAAAGCCCCTTGCGGGGCCAATTGTTACCAAAACGATTTTGGTAGCGGGGGCAGGATTTGAACCTGCGACCTTCGGGTTATGAGCCCGACGAGCTGCCAGACTGCTCCACCCCGCATCCGCAAAAACCGAATTCTACAGAACTTAACCCGGGCTTAGCAACACCCCTGGTCCAATTCATTGGGGGAATCGCGTTTCGCTACTGGAAAACCTTGATGCAAAGACTCATCAGTCCGTCCGGAAACAGGCCAAGAAGCAAGACAAGGGCGGCATTCGCGCTAAGTAGCACCCTAATATCCAGGGCAGCCTCGGGCTCACCCGTCTCCCGGGCCTCATCAAAGTACATTAATTTCACGACTCGCAGGTAGTAGAACGCGCCGACAACCGAGAACACCAGCGCCAGCACGGCCAGCCAGGTCAAACCGACCTCCACCAGTCCCATCAGCACCGTCAACTTGGCGTAAAAACCAACAAATGGCGGAATGCCCGCCATGCTGAACACCAGCATCAGCATCATGCCTGCCAGCCAGGGACTACGGGAGTTAAGACCCTTGAAATCGTCCAGGTGCTCCGCCTCGTAGCCCTTCCTACTAAGAATGATTATCAGGCCGAAAGCTCCGGTGGTCATCACGACGTAGGCAATGGCGTAATACATGGCCGCGGCATAGCCTTCCTGGGAGCCGGTCAAGATGCCCAGCAAAATGAATCCCACGTGGGAAATTGTCGAATAGGCCAACATGCGCTTGATATTGGTCTGGACGATGGCAACCAGGTTACCAATGATAATGGAGAGTACCGACAGCGCCACCAGCATGTCCTGCCAGCCACCCTGCAAATCTCCCAGGCCGTCCACCAACAAGCGAATCGCCAGGGCGAATGCGGCAATCTTCGGCGCCGAGGCGATGAACAGGGTCACCGCGGCGGGCGCGCCCTGGTACACGTCAGGCACCCAGGCATGGAACGGCACGGCCCCAAACTTGAAGGCCACGCCTACAACAACGAAGGAAAGACCAAACAACACCGGGATATTGAATTGATCGGCACTACTGAATATCGCAGACACGCCCGACAGGGAGATAGTTCCAGTCATGCCATAAAGCAGGGATATACCGTAGAGCAGACAACCCGAGGCAATCGCGCCAAGCACGAAATACTTCATGGCTGCCTCGGCAGCCTGGGCGGAATCCCTCTGGAAGGCGACCAGGGCGTACATCGACAGGGAGAGTAACTCCAGGCCCAGGTAAAGGCTGAGCATGCTGCCGGCGGAGATCATCACCATGATACCCAGCATGGCGAACAGGGCCAACATGAAAAACTCACCCTTGAACAGGTCGTTCTTGCGAAGGTAATCCCGGGAATACATGAACACCACAGCGGTCGTCGCATAGACAACCAACTTGAGCACATCACCCATGGGATCCGACACAAAATGACCGCTGAAGGTCAATTCCCTGGCCACAACGCCGGAGGTGGCGGTGATAGCCGCTGCACCCAGCAAGGTCAGCATGGACAAGACATAGGTAATCCCGCGCTGGCTGTCCTTCAAATACACGTCCACGACCAGCACCAGGCAGGTCATCCCGAGAACGAACATCTCGGCAAATGCAGGACTTAAATCTGGTGACACGAAATTCATTATCAACTCTCCGGCCGTCAGGGCACCAGTTTGGAGCCAAGGGCCTGGTTCAACAGATTATCCAGGGAACTGCTCATCAGGTCGGTCAGCGGCGCCGGGTACAGGCCCAGGGCCAACACCGACACGGCCAGCACGCCCAGCACGAAAAATTCACGGCGATTAATGTCCTGCAGGGCAGCCACCTTGTCGTTGGCCACTTCCCCGAAAACCACCCTCTTGACCATCCACAGGGTATAGGCCGCGCCCAGTATCAAGGTGGTTCCCGCCAGCATGGCGAACCAGAAATTGGCCTGGAAGCTGGCCAGGATGACGAAGAACTCACCGACGAAACCCGAGGTTCCCGGCAGGCCGGCGTTGGACATGGCAAACAGGACCATGAACGTGGCGAACACCGGCATGGTGTTGGCCACACCGCCGTAGTCACCTATCTCCCGGCTGTGAATCCGGTCGTAGAGCACACCTACACACAGGAACATGGCGCCGGAGATCAGGCCATGGGAAATCATTTGCACCATGCCGCCCTGCAAACCCATGGCGGCCCCGCCCAGGCTCCCGGTACGATCCACGATGGCATACATCAGGAAAAATCCCAGGGTGACGAACCCCATGTGGGCAATGGATGAATAGGCGATCAGCTTCTTCATGTCCCGCTGGACCAGGGCTACAAACCCTATATAAACCACGGCGATCAGCGACAAGGCGATAAGCAACCAGTCCAGTTCGCGACTGGCATCGGGCGTGATCGGCAGGCTGAAACGCAGGAAACCGTAACCGCCCATCTTCAACATGATGGCCGCCAGGATCACCGAGCCTCCGGTAGGCGCTTCCACGTGGGCATCCGGCAACCAGGTATGGACCGGCCACATGGGCACTTTCACGGCAAAGGCCGCGAGGAATGACAGGAAAATCAGCACCTGGGCGTTCATCCCCAGGGGCAAGGCATACAGGGAGGTGATCTCAAAGCTGCCCGATTCCATGTACATGTAGATCAGCGAGGCAAGCATGAACACCGAGCCCAGGAAGGTGTACAGGAAGAACTTGACCGTGGCATAGACCCGGCGAGGCCCACCCCAGACACCGATGATGATGAACATGGGCACCAGCATGGCTTCCCAGAACACGTAAAACAGCATGGCGTCCATGGCCGAGAACACGCCGTTCATCAGGCCTTCCATGATCAGGAAGGCGGCATAGTACTGGGCCACCTTGGTCTGAATCACTTCCCACCCGGCAATCACCACCAGGACTGTGATGAAAGTGGTCAGCAAGATCAGCGGCAAGGCAATGCCATCCACACCCAGCTGGTAATAGATATCGAAACTTTCTATCCAGGGACGCATTTCCACGAACTGCATGGCGCTGGTACTGGAATCAAAACCGGCGACCAGCAACAGGCTGAGCGCCAGGGTCACCAGGGAAATGGCCAGCGAGGCCCAACGGGCCAGGGAGGCGCGAGCTTCGCCGGCGGCGAGCACGGCCAAGCCTCCCAGTACAGGCACCCAGATCAGTAGGCTGAGCAATGGCGTTCCAGTCATCATCTAGTCAGTTCCCGTTTACTCAGTCCGCCAGCAATGTCCACCCGAGCAGCAAAGCCAGCCCGATGATCATTGCGAACGCATAGTGATACAGATAGCCACTCTGGACCCGGCGAACCACGCCGGCAGTCCAGCCCACGAGACGTGCGCTGCCATTGACCAGTGCGCCGTCAATCAGCACCTCGTCACCGGTGCGCCACAACAGCCGCCCAAGCCCCCGACTGCCTGCAGCCAGGACTTTCTCGTTAAAGTCATCAAAGTAGTACTTGTTGATCAGCAGTCGCTGCACGCCTGCCAGCCTGGTGGCAATCGCCTCGGTGGTTTCCGGGCTCTTCAGGTACAGGAACCATGCGGTGATCACGCCAGCAAGCGCCAGCCAGAAGGCCGGCCCCATCACGCCATGCTGTACGAAGCTGGCCGGTCCGTGGAAGTTTTCACCGATT
>JAOTSW010000127.1 GCA_029864735.1 Chromatiales bacterium
AAAACACTCTTCGGCAGACTTGGCCCATGCAGTCTCTAGCTCGATGATGGGCATGCCCACCACCATTCGCATACCCAGACCGGCTGCAGTGCCCGCGGTAACCTCCGGGAAAAAGTACATGTCGCTGGCGCAGGTGGTGCCACCCCGGATCATTTCCGCCAGGGCGAGTTCGGTACCATCGCGAACGAAGTCCGGCCCTACCCATTCTTGTTCCGCCGGCCAGATGTGTTCCCGCAGCCACTCTTCCAGGGGCAGGTCATCCGCAATACCGCGGAACAAGGTCATGGCCAGGTGGGTATGGGCATTGACAAGGCCGGGAATCAACGTGTGATTAGGACGCTCCAGCCAATTTGAGGTCGAGTATTTTTCTCTGGTTTCAGTTTCCGGGAGGAGATCCAGGATGCGGCCCTTGTGGATCACCAGGGCGTGATTCTCCAGCGCGATAGCGGGAATGACCGGTACGATGTACCTGGCTGAAATGATGGTATCGACTTGTTGCGTCATCGGGCATTTCCCTGTTCAAGCCCTGACGCCTTGTTTGCCGGTCAGGATGGCGTCAAAAGCCGTATTATAAGCAAGGTGGCTTCAGTAGCTACCGCATGAGGGTCGAATATTGCTGGTGAGGAGTGAATTGATGGGCGACACCATGAAAATAGAGCCGGTTAGCTGGAGCAATGACAGATTGGTGCTGATGGATCAAAGGTTGTTGCCGGAGAAAGAAAAGTATCTGAGCCTGGAGACAGTTTCCGAGACCGCGAAGGCAATCACGGATCTGGTTGTTCGTGGCGCCCCGGCGATTGGTGTAACCGCTGCCTACGGGGCCGTTTTGGCGGCCCGCGCGCGGCTAGATGAGAACTCCGATCATTGGAAAAGCCTGTTGCTGCAAGATCTGGATATGCTGGCGGCGGCCCGACCCACCGCTGTGAACCTGGTCTGGGCGGTTGATCAAATGCGGCTTTGCATAGAGGCCACTGGCCGGTCAGAACTGCTGGGCAGTATGTTCGAGCTAGCCTGCCGGATTCATCGCCAGGACATTGAAGCGAATCACTTGATGGGGGATCTGGGCGCTGAATTGATGGATGCTGATAGCGGCGTTCTTACTCACTGCAACGCAGGTGCGTTGGCTACAGGGGGTTATGGTACTGCCCTGGGAGTGATCCGCTCGGCCTGGAAAGCTGGAAAAGTCTCTCGGGTATTCGCGGACGAGACCCGTCCCTGGTTGCAGGGTGCCCGGTTGACTACCTGGGAACTTGCCCGTTCCAAGATTCCCGTGACCTTGATCACCGACTCAGCCGCTGCCACGTTCATGCGTGAGGGTAAGGTTCAGTGGGTTGTGGTGGGTGCCGACCGGATTACCGCAAACGGTGATGTAATTAACAAGATAGGTACCTACTCCCTGGCGGTGCTCGCCAGGGCCCATGGGGTTCGCTTCATGGTGGTAGCGCCGACCTCCACCGTGGATCACCAAACGCCCTCGGGCGATCAGGTCAGCATTGAGGCTCGCGATTGGTCGGAAATCTGGGCAGCAACCGGCTCAGACCGGCCTCCTGAGGGTGTATCAGTGTCAAATCGAGTGTTCGACGTGACGCCGGCGGAGTTGGTGGATGTGATCGTGACGGAGAAGGGGCGTCTGAAAGCCCCGTTTGGCCAGGCAATTGCCAGTCTGAAAGATCAATAAAAACGGTCTTTTCAGGCTGCATGAACGGTGCGTTTTGTGCTAGAATTTCATGCTTTGAAGCTGGCGACGCGAAATACTTAAAATCCAGCTTTTTCATTGGCTTAACTATTTGCCGGTCATTTGACCGCGAGTCTTGTACATGACTGATATTACCCCAGAAATTCTCCCGGTAAATCTGGAAGACGAGATGAGGCGTTCCTACCTCGATTACGCGATGAGCGTGATCGTGGGACGTGCGCTTCCAGACGTGCGAGACGGTCTGAAACCGGTTCATCGGCGTGTGCTTTTTGCCATGCGGGAATTGGGTAATGATTTCAACAAGCCATACAAGAAATCAGCCCGTGTGGTTGGTGACGTTATCGGTAAATATCATCCGCATGGTGATTCGGCTGTATACGACACCATCGTGCGCATGGCTCAGCCGTTTTCCATGCGCTACATGCTGGTGGATGGCCAGGGTAACTTTGGTTCGGTAGATGGCGATGCGCCGGCCGCCATGCGGTACACCGAAGTGCGAATGGCCAAGATGGCCCATGAATTGCTGGCGGACATTGAAAAGGAAACCGTCGACTTCGTTCCTAACTACGATGAGTCCGAGTCAGAGCCCAGCGTTATGCCTACCCGGATTCCGAACCTGCTGGTTAATGGATCGTCGGGTATCGCAGTGGGAATGGCAACCAATATTCCTCCCCACAACCTGGGTGAAGTGGTCGACGCTTGTCTTGCCACCATTGATAACCCGGATATTTCCTTGCCGGAGCTTATGCAGCTAATTCCAGGTCCGGACTTTCCGACAGCGGGAATTATCAATGGCGCGCAGGGTATTCTTGAAGCGTATCGCACCGGACGTGGCCGTATTCATGTGCGGGCGCTGAGCCACATTGAGCGCAACGAAAGTAATGGAAAGGAATCCATTATCGTTACCGAGCTTCCGTACCAGGTGAACAAGGCCCGGCTCCTGGAGAAGATTGCCGAGCTGGTGCGGGAACGCAAAATAGAGGGCATTACCGAACTTCGCGACGAATCTGATAAGGACGGTATGCGAATGGTGGTTGAGCTGCGTCGTGGCGAGCCCAGCGATGTAGTGTTGAACAACCTTTACAAGCAAACACTTCTGCAGAGCGTTTTTGGTATCAACATGGTGGCCCTTGTCGAAGGCCGCCCGCAGCTGATCAACCTGAAGACCATGCTGGACTGCTTCGTGCGCCATCGCCGCGAAGTCGTGACCCGCCGTACTATCTTTGAGCTCCGCAAGGCGCGTGAAAAGGCTCATATTTTGGAAGGTCAGGCGGTGGCCCTGGCGAACATCGATGAGGTGATCGCCACCATCAAGGCCTCGGCATCACCGGCCGAAGCACGCATTGCATTGGTGTCTCGCGGCTGGAAGCCGGGAGTCGTTATCCAGATGCTTCAGCGAGCAGGAGCCGAGGCAACACGTCCTGATTCAATCGAAGAAGAATTCGGTATGCAGGGGGAGGATTACCGCCTGTCCGTGACCCAGGCGCAGGCAATTCTGGACCTGAAGCTTCACCGCCTTACGGGTCTCGAGCAAGACAAGATTATTAATGAATACAAGGCGTTGATTGAAAGTATTCAAGAATATCTCAGCATTCTTGAAAGTCCAGAAGAGCTCATGGCGGTCATTCGAACCGAGCTGGTGGAAGTTCGTGAGCAGTATGCTGACAGCCGTCGCACAGAAATCAGGCAAGACTTCCAGGGACTAAGTTTGGAAGATCTGATTACCGAGGAAGATGTAGTAGTGACCCTGTCCAGGGAAGGTTACGCGAAAGCGCAGCCGGTGAGCAGCTATGAGGCCCAGCGTCGTGGCGGGCGAGGCAAGAGTGCTACCAAGATCAAAGAGACTGACCTGATTGACAAGTTGTGGGTGGTAAATACCCACGACACCCTGCTGTGTTTCACCAGTAGCGGCAAGGTTTACTGGTTGAAAGTTTACGAACTGCCCCAGGCAGGCAGGGGAGCCCGAGGCAAGCCCATTGTCAACTTGCTACCGCTTGGCCCGGATGAGCATGTGAATGCGGTTTTGCCGGTACGTGAATTTGACGAGAATCTCTTCGTATTTATGGCGACCAGCTGCGGTACGGTCAAGAAGACTCCGCTGCACGCGTTCTCCCGGCCACGTGCAAACGGCATTATTGCCGTGGATTTGCGAGGCGAGGATCGACTGGTCGGGGTGGCCATCACTGACGGAGCGAACGATGTGCTGCTGGTTGGTCGCAGTGGTAAGGCAATTCGCTTTAAGGAAACGGATGTGCGGGCCATGGGCCGCACCGCCGCCGGTGTGCGGGGAATTCGCCTGGCTAAGGGAGATGAGGTTATCTCCCTGATCATCAACGAGGGAGATGACATCCTCACGGCTACTGAGAATGGTTACGGAAAGCGGACCAGTGTTGATGAGTTCTCGGTGCAGGGTCGGGGTGGGCAAGGAGTGATCGGTATCCAGACCAGCGAGCGTAACGGTTTGTGCGTGGGTGCGCTCCAGGTAACGGATGAGCACCAGATCATGCTTATTAGCAACGGTGGCACTCTCGTGCGTACCGCGGTTTCCGAGGTTTCTGTGCTGGGACGCAATACCCAGGGCGTGCGCCTGATCAAGCTAGGCAAAGGCGAAAAGCTCGTCGGAGTGGAGCGAATTGAGGCTCTGGATGAGGACGAGGAAGAGCTTGAAGGAGATATTGAGCACCTGGAAGAGGGTGACGCACCCGCTGAAGAGTCTCTAGAGAGCGAATAGCCAGTCGACATTGACGATGCTGCGGTGCAGAATCATTCCCTGTGGTCAGTTGTCACGGGGATAATTCATGACACGGGTATTTAATTTCAGCGCAGGTCCGGCCATGTTGCCGGAACCGGTACTTAATCGGGCCAGGGATGAAATGCTGGATTGGCACGGGTCTGGCATGTCGATCATGGAGGTCAGCCACCGCGGAAAGCTTTTCCTTTCGGTGGCGGAAAAGGCCGAACAGGATCTGCGAGAGCTGCTAAACATCCCGGATGATTACGAGGTCCTGTTCATGCAGGGCGGGGCGACCTTGTTATTTTCGCTGATTCCCATGAATCTCGCGGCGGGTAAGGTCACGCAGTATATTCAGACCGGCTCATGGTCCAAGAAAGCTATCGCTGCTGCCAGCAAGATTTGCCCGGTCGAAGTCGTGGCGGATTCTTCTGGCACCGGGTATGACAGGGCCCCGGCCCAGGCTACCTGGGACACAGTCCCGGACTCCTCCTACCTTCACTATTGCATGAACGAGACCATTCATGGTGTCGAGTTCCCGTTCGTGCCGAAAGGACTGGATTGCCCGCTGATCGCCGACTGTTCTTCAAATATCCTGTCCCGACCAATGCCCGTGAATGAGTTTGGTTTGATTTACGCCGGGGCGCAGAAGAATATCGGACCGGCAGGACTGACCCTGGTTATTGTCAGAAAAGACCTGCTTGACCTTTGCCCGGATTCAATTCCGGATGTGTTGAATTTCAGCAAGCTTGCTGCATCGGATTCGATGCTCAATACGCCGCCGACGTATTCGTGGTACCTGGCGGGTCTGGTCTTTGAGTGGTTGAAAGAACAGGGTGGGCTGGAAGAAATGGAGCAGCGCAATCGACGCAAGGCCCAGCGCCTTTATGCAGCCATTGACGGGTCGGATTTCTATCACAATCCGGTGCAGCTTGATTCCCGCTCACTAATGAATGTCCCGTTTACCCTGGCGGACAGTTCCCTTGACACAGAGTTTGTCCGACAGGCCGAGGCGGCCGGATTGATCAGTCTGAAGGGGCATAGATCTGTCGGGGGAATGCGAGCCAGTATTTACAATGCGATGCCTGAGGCCGGTATCGAAGCGCTGGTCTCTTTCATGGCGGAGTTTGAGCGAAAATCGGCTTGATCGCCGGAGGAATTTCATGCGTTTCAAGATACTGACTTTGAACGATATTTCTGTAGCCGGGCTCCAAAATCTGCCCCGGGAATATTACGAAGTGGCTTCCGAGATAGTCCATCCTGACGCTATCTTGTTGCGCTCCCACGATCTACATGATCTGGAGATTCCGGACACTCTCAGGGCCGTGGCAAGAGCGGGGGCAGGGGTAAATAACGTACCTGTCGAGAGACTTACAGAAAGAGGCATACCGGTGTTTAACGCTCCGGGTGCCAACGCCAATGCGGTGAAAGAATTGGTGGTGGCGGGCATGTTGCTGGCGGCCCGAAATATCTGTCCAGCGTGGGCTTATGTCAGGGCGCTGGAAGGTGATTCTGCAGAAATCAAGCGCGCTGTGGAAGCGGGAAAAAAACAATTCGTGGGCTACGAACTTCCTCGCAGAGTCCTGGGCGTCGTGGGTCTGGGCGCGATTGGTGTCGAAGTGGCAAATGCTGCCCTGAACCTGGGTATGCGAGTGATCGGTTTTGATCCGGGTATGACGGTTGAACGTGCCTGGCAACTTTCCGCCAGCGTGGAGCAGGCTACGAGTCTGGATGACTTGCTTGCCCGGTGTGACATGGTCAGTCTGCACGTACCGTTAATCGCAAAAACCCGCGGCTTGATGACTGCAGAACGAGTGGGCTTGATGCGCCAGGGTGGGGTGCTGTTGAACTTCTCTCGTGCCGAGATTGTGGATGAACAGGGAGTTCTGGAGGCGCTGGATCGGAGCCACCTCTCAAGCTATGTGTGCGACTTTCCTTCCACAGGGATTAAAGACCATCCGAAAGTGGTGGCTTTGCCCCACCTTGGAGCCTCGACACTTGAGGCAGAGGATAATTGCGCGGTGATGGTTGTGGAAAATATGCGCGAGTATCTTGAGAATGGAAATATTCGCCATTCAGTGAATTTCCCCCAGGCAGTGATGCCCAGGGCGGGGAGTTCCCGTTTGACCGTGGCCAATCGGAATGTGCCGAATATGGTCGGACAGGTCTCGACCTGCCTGGCAAATTCCGGTTTGAATATCCTGGACATGCTTAACCAGTCACGGGGTGATGTCGCTTACACCCTGATAGATCTGGACAGGGAAGTTCCCGAAGAGACTTATCAGCAAATCGCAAATATTGATGGTGTGCTCGCGGCACGGGTAATTTGAGAACTTATGGCTAAAAAAATACGAAAAGAGCCCCTCGATCTAGATTCGGTGCGAGAAAGTATTGATGAGTTGGATACCAACATCCAGGCATTGATCAATGAACGCGCAAGGCTTGCCCAGGAGGTCGGAAAGGCCAAGTCCGGTTCCGCAAGGGCAGCGGATTATTACCGCCCCGAGCGGGAAGCCCAGGTGTTGCGCAATGCCTTAGCGCGTAACCAGGGACCCCTTAGCGACGAGGAAGTCGTCCGGCTGTTCAGGGAGATCATGTCGTCCTGCCTGGCCCAACAAGAGCCCTTGAAAATTGGTTACCTGGGGCCTGAAGGGACGTTCACCCAGAGCGCCGTGAGCAAGTTTTTTGGACATTCGGTGCGCTCCATGCCCCTGATGTCCATTGATGAAGTGTTTCAGGAAGTCGAGTCGGGGGCGGCAGACTTCGGCATTGTTCCGGTAGAAAATTCAACCGAGGGGACGGTGAACCATACTGTCGATCGTTTCCTTATTTCTCCTTTGAAAATCTGTGGTGAAGTTGAGCTTCGGGTAGAACAACACTTGATGGGCAAGTTCGCCGGATTGGAAGACATCCAGCGGGTATGTGCTCATGCCCAGTCCCTTGCCCAGTGCAGGGGGTGGTTGGGCGAATACTTGCCCGATGTAGAGAGGGTGGCTGTCAGCAG
>JAOTSW010000028.1 GCA_029864735.1 Chromatiales bacterium
CCGGGTCCGGTGCTGGCCAATTACGGCCTGGAGAATTTGCGATTTAATCAGCCGGTATACCCGGGTGACAGGATCAAGGTGGCGTTCACCTGCAAGCAGAAGGTGAATCGGGAAACCGCTGAATATGGCGAGGTCCACTGGGATGTCCAGGCGACTAATCAGGATGATGAGAACGTTGCCTCCTACGAGGTGCTTACATTGGTCCAAAAAGCTGATTGGACACCCCTGGAGGAACCCGGCCTGGCGGGCTGACTGACAACCCGGGCCAGTCTGGGATAGACTAGGGCCGCAAGCGAATTATTAATAAAACCAATAAATGGATGTAGAACGGTGAGACCAGAGTTCTTTGATCTCAAGAAAGGGCCATTCGAGTCAGAACCCGACTATGACCTGAGCTACTTTTCGGAGCAGCATGGTCGGGCGGTGAATCTCATGGGGCATGCGCTTTGGAACAGGGCATGCCTGGTCACTGTATTCGGCGAGTATGGGATCGGAAAGACCATGCTGGTAGAGCGGTTCATTAAAGGACTGCGATCGGTGACTGGCCTGGTGAGGCTGGATGCCAATATCTCTAATATCCGGGAACGCATCGCGCATGAGTTACAGGAACTGTTGCCTGTGGATGCCACCCTGGCCTCAGATGTAGATATCGAGAGAGCCTGTAAACTTTACCTGCAACAGGGCCGGTGCCTTACCCTGTTGGTGGATGACGTGGATTTACTCAGTCCCGAGAAGATTCTTGAATTGCACTGGTTGGGATCCCTGGAAGAAGATGGCTTTCCAGCGGTAAATTTCATACTGCTTGGTGGTCTCGATATGGAGCCGATGCTGGATACCAATCTGCATTCAACCGTGGGCGACAGGCAATGGCATCGTTTCTACATTCGTCGAATGAACGAGGAAGAGACCGGTCAATACATCCAGCGCCGGCTGCGTATGTCAGGCGCCTCCGCCTCCAAGGATATTTTTACTCCCTCAGCATTACATTTGGTGTTTCGTTACAGCAGCGGTAACCCCCGGGCAATTAATCGTCTGTGCAAGGCGGCGATGGAATGTGCGGAGAAACGTTGCATGTTGTTCGTCTCTGATAGAGAAGTTGCACTGGCAATCGAGTTGCTGGACCTGGAGATGGATCCGCAACAACTTGAACACCCGGCTCGAAGGAAATCAGACAGGCTTGAACAGAGTGTTCGAGCCCGGGCCAGGCTGGTGCATTCCCATGGTGATGAATTGATCGAGGAAATCCCCCTGGATCGTCAGCGAATCTTGCTGGGCAGGGACCTGGGCAACGACGTGGTCATTCCCTCGGCTGCAGCCAGTCGTTACCACGCGGTGGTGTTTTCTGACGCCCACGGACTATTGTTGGTAGACCTGCATAGCACCAACGGAACACTGGTGAATGACAAACCCGTTTTCAAGCACCGATTGCGTCGCAATGACGTGATCCAGCTGGGTTCATCCAGGCTGAAGTACGTCAATGAAGTCGAGCGGGTATTCGAAAGCGACATGGAAGAACCCGGTCGCGAAACCGCTGTGCTTCAGCATGATGTCACGGGTGTTCTCACCCGAATCGGTTAGATAATCCGGATTCTTTCCGGCTCTTGGCCTACTCAGGCCGAAGGGCGTATGATGGTGCGAATGGTGCGGCGCAGTATAATTGCGAGGGGCGCCCGCCGGGTGTGAATCCATTTGAATAGGAGAATGCAGGGGATGAGTGATTACAGAGCTCCCGTCCGGGATATGTTGTTTGCAATCAATGAGTTGGCAAACTTCGAAAATGTGGCTGCCTTGCCGGGTTACGAAGACGCGTCCCCGGACCTGGTAGAAGCGATTATCGAAGGTGCGGCCCAGGTAGCAGGCGATATCGTTGCTCCGACCAACTGGATTGGCGATCAAACCGGTGTTCGCGTTGAAAATGACCGGGTTATTGCTCCCGAAGCATTCCGCCCTGCTTATAAAACCCTGGTAGAGGATGGTTGGCTGGGTGTGTCAATGGATCCCGAATACGGTGGCCAGGGCTTGCCCAGCCTGCTGGGAATTGCCATTGAAGAAATGCTCCAGTCCGCCAATCTGGCATTTTCCCTTTGCCCCTTGCTGACCCAGGGCGCTATTCGTGCGATCGAGGCTCACGCGAGTGATGAACTGAAGGCCATGTTCCTGCCCAAGCTGATTTCCGGTGAGTGGGCGGCGACCATGAACCTGACTGAGTCCCAGGCGGGTTCCGACCTGTCCGTGGTCAGCAGCAAGGCTGTTCCTGAAGGTGACCACTATCTGGTCACTGGCCAGAAAATCTTCATCACTTGGGGTGATCACGATTACGCCAAGAATATCGCTCACCTGGTTTTAGCCAGACTGCCCGATGCCCCCGAGGGTGTGCGCGGCATTTCACTGTTCCTGGTGCCCAAGTTCCAGCTGGATGCGGACGGTAATTCCGGTGAGCCCAACGATGTGGTGCCTATCTCTGTTGAACACAAACTGGGAATCCACGCCAGCCCCACTTGTGTGATGGGTTTCGGCAACAACAAGGGATCGGTGGGTTACCTTGTCGGTGAGCCGAACCAGGGCCTTGCTGCCATGTTTACCATGATGAATCACGCCCGCCTGGGTGTGGGCCTTGAAGGCCTGGCAGTCTCTGAGCGTGCGTACCAGAAAGCGGCCAGTTACGCGAAAGAAAGGGTCCAGGGCGCGGCTCCCGGCCACAAGGAGCGCGGGCCCATTATTCGTCACCCGGACGTGCGTCGGATGTTGATGATGATGCGCTCAACTAACGAGGCAATGCGCGCTATTGCTTACGTCACGGGCGCGGATCTGGATCGCCATCACAAGAGTCCCGAGAAAGAAGATCGCGCCGCGGCGCTGGCAAGGGTTGACTTGATGACCCCGGTTATCAAGGGTTGGTGTACCGAGATGTCGCAGGAACTCACGTCCCTGGGTATCCAGATTCATGGCGGTATGGGCTACGTCGAAGAAACCGGCGCAGCACAGTTTTTCCGGGACGCCCGCATTACCACGATTTATGAAGGCACTACCGGTATCCAGGCCACTGACTTTGTTGGACGCAAGTTGTTGCGCGATCAGGGCAAGGCCATGGGCTTGTTGATTGGTGAGATGCGCCAGACCCTGGCCGAAGCGCAAGCCTCGACTAATGAGAACGTGAAGGCCATAGCGGCCTCCCTGGCAGTGGGCGTGGACAACATGGAAGAGGGGACCAAGTGGCTCTTCGCAAATTTCCAGACTGATATTAACGTGCCGTTCGCAGCAGCCGTAAATATGCTGATGATCACCGGTTACGTATGTGGTGGGTGGCAAATGGCTCGCGCAGCGCTGTTGGCCAGCAAGCACCTGGATGAGGGAACCGATGAAGTCGAGTTTTACCAGGCCAAGCTTTACACGGCTCGCTTCTTTGCCGATCACTTGCTTCCCCGGACCCTGGGGCACCTGGCTACGGTGAAGGCCGGCCCGGCAAGCACCATGGCGATGACAGAAGAGATGTTCTGACAATACTGAAGCGGCCCGGGTAGACCGGGCCGCTTTATATTGTTTTGTAAGCGGCTCTAGCGCAGTTTGAGCCATCCCAGGCCGCCGGCCTTGCGACGCTTGTTCATGCGGCCCATCAGGGCCTCACGCTTCTTTGCCAGCCAACTGGAACGGGAAACTTCCGGGTTGTCCTGATCTGCCTCCTGTTGCTCCCGGAATTGACAGAAATCCAGGTAGGCTTCCAACTCGTGTTTCAGTTCCCGAACCACCAGTTCGATCATGATTGCATCATCCAGGAAGCCCAGTCCGGGAATATGATCCGGGATCAAATCATCGGACAGCACAAAGTAGGCTAATGCACTGATGACTCGCAGGCGTTCCCTGGGCGGTAGATTCCAGGCCTTGTCTTCCACCATGTCCACCAGGCTCTGCAATTTCTGTTGCCGTTCACGCATGAATTCGGGCATGGAGACACTTGCGCTTGCGGTAAGCACCTCGTGTGCGCCGGCGAGTATCGCCTCTGGGCTCGCAGAGGCGGCTTTCTCCATGGCTTGCTCCATGAGGGTGGCCAGGTGTGCAAGATCCTCCTTGCTCAGCTCAAAACTGATTTGCAGACCCATTTGCGGTTCCTTGTGAAACAATTATGGTTAACGCGGGATGCCGCGTGTATACAAGGATAACCTCTGAGCACGGGTAGCACATCCCCGAAACTCAATTTGGTGTGCAAGAAGGAAGCCAGGCCATGAATAGCCCAGATTCGCAAAGTAGTCTCCGCCAGGGAGTCGGCTGGATGAGTTGGGCATTGTTGTGGGTACTGGTAGCGCTTTGGGGTTCTGCGTTCAGCCTGATTTCGATCGCTCTCAGGGAATTGCCCGGTATCACCCTGGTGGGGCTGCGCCTCGCTTTGGGATGGCTGGTATTGCTGGGACTATTTCGCCTAAAGGGAAAACGGTTGCCCCGGAAGCCCCGGGCCTGGGCATATTTTGCCGTGATCGCTGTTTTCGGAAACTGCCTTCCGTATTACCTGATCACCTGGGGTCAGGAGGTGGTGCCATCAGGAATGACGGGCATCCTGATGTCGATAACCCCCCTGGTCGTGGTGGGCCTGGCGCATTTCACCCTTCCAGGCGAAAAGGCGGGTCTCTCCAGGGTCGCCGGAATCGTTGCCGGCTTTCTGGGAATCTGGTTTCTGTTGTCATCCGCCGGCCAGGAGCAGGTGGCCGAGCAGGCGGACATGCTTCCAAGGCAGCTGGGCATCCTGCTGGGGGCCGTATGCTACGGCGTGACCATCATCATCGCCCGCAGGCAGCCGGTCCAGGACCCCATGCTGGCCTCTCTGGCAGTGTTGGGTATTTCAGCCCTGGTCATGTTAGGTCCGGCCTTACTGGCCATGCCCATGGGAGACTGGGCAGCCCTGGGCTGGCAAACCCTGCTGTCTGTGATTGTGCTGGGTGTGTTCTGCACCGGTTATGCCACGGTAGTGTATTTCCAGCTTATTCGTACCGCCGGGGCGACCTTCCTGTCGCTGATGAATTACCTGATCCCGCTTTGGGCAGTAGCGATTGGCGCTATTTTCCTCGGTGAAAAACTGCACCCGGGCGGTTGGCTGGCCATGCTGGTTGTGCTGTTGGGCGTGGGTCTTGCCGGGGCGCGTCGATAAGCTGCGCAGGCAGACTAGCTAATAAAGAGCCAGCAATGTCAGTGCGCTTGTGGCGCCTACAATTAATGCAGACACCAGACCGGCAACCAGTGGCTTGGGCCCGATGGTGCGCAGGTTGGAGATTCGGGTTCCAAGTCCTACCGCCGCCATGGCTATCGCCAGGCAGTAGCCAGCGGTTTCCCTGGTAAGGTTGACCATCGAATTCCATTGCCCCGGATCCATAAACCCGAAGGCCTTCTCGCCCATGTCACCCACCGTACGCAGCAGGCTCATCATGGCGAAGCCGATCACGAACAGCGGGACCATGCTGTACCAGGCCGGTGGCTCGGCGCCTTCGCTGGAGTTTCGGTGATACAGGATGGACATAAGCGGGATGACAATCAGCATGCCCAGGTTTCGTACCAACTTGGTGACGGTGGCGGCGTCCAGGGCCCCGGGTTCCCCAAAATACTGCTGATATACGAGTCCGGCACCCGCTACCTGGGCAGTGTCATGCACTGCAGTACCCAGGAAAAGTCCGCTTAGGAACGGATCGCCCGAGAACAGCCAATGTGCGGCGAAGGGGTAGGCCAGCATGGCCGCCATGCCGAACAGGGCTATACAGGCCACTGAGTAACTTACTTCTTCATCAGTGGCGTTGATTGTGGGTGCCGTGGCCATGATGGCGGTGGCGCCGCAGATACTGGTGCCCACAGCGATCAGGCTGCCCATACGGGCTGACAGGCCAAGACGCTTGCTGACGAAGTTAACCACCACCAGCGCCACGCTCACGGTGATGAGAATGACCGGTAGGGCCTTGAGTCCGATAAGACCGACTTCGCCAAGGCTGAGACGAATGCCCAGCAACACAATGCCCAATCGGAGTATGCGCTGCAGGCTGAATTTTATTCCGGGCTCGACGGCGGCCGGAAGTTTGACGGTATTTCTGAGCAAAACACCCAGCAGGATTGCCATCATGATAGGGCTTATCGGGCTCTTGGGTAATTCCAGGAGGTCCACGCCAATGAGTTGAGCCAGGTAATTCCCGGCAACAGCGAGAGCGGCTGCGAGCATCAATCCGGGGACTATTGTCATCGTGGCGAACTCATAATCTGAATGGCATTCAGTATACCTGTCGCGCGGAAGTTATTGAGACTTCCGGGTCGAACTGAAAGCTGAGTGTCAGGGGCGTGCCCTGATAAGAAATCTGAACGTTCCGTTTGCGGACTCAGATTCAATGAGTTCATGACCGGTCATCCGGCAAAACGCCGCGAAATCTGCCACGGATCCCGGGTCAGTTGCCAGGACCTCCAGGGTTCCTCCCGGGGCAATATCCTGCAGCGCTTTTTTACTTTTCAGAATTGGCAATGGGCAGCTCAGCCCTTTTGCATCCAGAACCTTGTCAGCCATTTTTTCCTGTCACCATGTGTGATCTCCGGCCAATGCGGAGAGTAGAGGGGTTATACAAATAGATTGATGTCGCAGCCGCTGGCCACTTCGATATAGGTGGCCGCTCCGCCGAGTTCAGGGCCGGGGATCATGTCCTCGAGGCTGTATTCAAACAGGTCCATGGTCATCTGGCAGGCGATCAGTCTTACCTCGGCCTCCAGGGCAAGTTCACGAAGCTCCTGGATAGATGCCACGCCTTTCCTGTTCATCAGGTTCTTCATCATGGTTGAGGCTGCCGCATCTACACCGGGAATCATCGATGCGATATTTGGCATCCCCATGTGCACGCCGGCCATCGGTATTTTCATAGCCGGATTTCCCAGGGGAGAAAGCTTCAGGTCCAGGTCCTTGAGTAACAGGGGGAGGCCGTAAAAAGTAAAGAACATACTCACATTCAAACCCATGGCCGCCGCGGTGGTCGCCAGGATGAATGGAGGGTATGCCCAGTCCAGGGTCCCCTTGGTAACGATAATCGACATGCTCTTGGCGGATTTCGCCGGATCGGCCTCGATTTTGGTATCACTCATTAATCGGTTGTCTCCACATTATTTTCCCCCGGGTCGTTGAATCTACTTTCCCGGTCATCTGCGCGCCACCAGCTTTGAGCATTCGGCTTGATCAGAATGGCGGATTATTGGTGGCCATATCAAGTCCGGCAGCCATAAAGGGAATAAGCTGAACACAATCCAGCCCCGGGTTGGATGATTTTTACCGAAGTAGAGCGCTGGCCTCACCCTTAAAGGTGGGGCCAGCCTTGTTTTATGCCGAGTTGTTCCTGATAATCCCTAAGGCTTGGGGGTGGTCCTGCTTCTGTCTTGACCGTCTATTATCTCCGTGTTATCACGGCACATAGAAAGTTGGTAGAGCAGGACGCAGAGCGCCGGCCGAGGTGTTGGCGCACTCTCCCGGCGATAATCAGAATGAAGAACCGAGGAGTTAGGGTTTATGGAATGTCCGAAATGTCCACTTCATCCAGAGATGGAAGTTAAGACTCACGGCCGCAAGATCGCTATCAATCGATGCCCAGATTGCGGCGGAATATTCGCGCTGCCCGATGTGCTCGAAAAGATTAAAGAGGAATGGTTTGCCGATTGGATGGACTACGGCAAACACCACAAGTCAAAGGCTTTTAATGCGCTGAAAAATATCAACTGCCCCGCCTGCAGCGTGCCTATGGCCAGCATCAAGGACGAAAAGCAGAAACACCTTGAATTGGAGCGTTGCCCCCAGTGTGATGGCATCTTCTTCGATGCCGGCGAGATGACAGACTGGAAATACGAGACCTGGCAGGACACAGTTAAAGGTTTGATTGCGAAGTTTAAGAGAAGCTAAAACGTGTTATACGCTCCGTGGGGCTGAGAGCCAGGCTCAAGGAGTTGCTTGCATAGATCATTCATAACCACCAGGCCGAGATCGGGCTGGTGGTTTTTTATTGGCCTGGTGCTGAAGCGAGGACTAGATGTCGAACTCCCGATTTCCTAAGGATTACCAATGAGCCTGGATCTATTCGCTCCCCTTGATTTGCCGAATGGTGAGTCTATTCCTAACAGGATTGCCAAGGCCGCCATGGAGGAAAATATGGCGGTGGAGGGGCAATTGCCTGGACGGGCGCTTTGGAACCTGTACTCCGCCTGGGCTAAGGGTGGAGCCGGCCTGATTATTACGGGCAATGTCATGGTGGACGGCAGGGCGATGACCGGGCCCGGCGGTGTGGTTCTGGAAGCGGGGACTGTGATTGCGCCTTTCAAACGCTGGGCCAGGGCAATCCGGGCAGGGGGCGCCCAGGCCTGGATGCAACTTAGCCATCCGGGGCGCCAGGTATACGCGGGGATGGGAGGGAATGTCTGGTCCGCGTCGGATATTCCGTTGGACCTGGGTAAGCACTCTAAAATGTTTGGCAGACCGGTTGCGATGAGCGAGGAACAAATCGAAGAGACGATCGGGCGATTTGCCACCAGTGCGGCGCTGGCTGAGGAAGCCGGTTTTACGGGAGTGCAGATTCATGCCGCACACGGTTACCTGATTTCGCAGTTCCTGTCGCCGCTGTCCAATCGTCGCGAAGATAAGTGGGGTGGATCAGTCGAAAATCGCGCCCGCTTTCTCAGGGAAATTATTCGGGCAGTGAGAGAGAGTGTCTCCCCCGCATTTTGTGTGGCGGTGAAGCTCAACTCGGCGGATTTCCAAAGAGGGGGATTTGACGAAAAAGACGCTACCCGCGTGGTTGAAATGCTGAATATTCTCAAGGTGGACCTGGTGGAGTTATCCGGCGGAAGTTATGAAAGCCCGGCCATGCAGGGGCGCACGGCCGACGGTCGAACGCTGGCGCGTGAAGCCTATTTTCTCGATTTCGCCCAGCGGATTGCCAGCGCGGCAAGAATGCCGGTAATGACCACCGGCGGCATAAATCGCAAGGCGGTCGCCCAGCATGTCCTGGACCAGGGTATTGATATGGTCGGTATCGCCACGGCTCTGGCCATGAACCCCCACCTGGTTAATGACTGGAAAACAGACCCGGGTGCACGGGTGGATCCAGTGATGGTGCCCTGGAAGGACAAGGCGCTGGTGGCGCTTGGGACCATGGCGATAGTCAAGAGGCAGTTGCGAAGACTGGGTGTGGGTAAACAGCCCATGCCGGATGTTTCGCCAACGATAACCCTGTTGATGGATCAACTGAGGAAGTTGCAGCAAACCCGTCGTTACCGTCGGTGGCTGAAACGCAGGTAACGAAGTGCCCCCGGGCATGCCCGCTGATAAACCCCGGGCATGGCAATGTCTCGACCCATAAAAAAAGCCCCGGCGTTTAGGCCGGGGCCTTCTCGATTATCGGTGCCAGGGAATTACTCTATCGGATTACCATCTGCATCGATGAAGTGAATCTCGCCAAGGCCCAGTTCGGCCAGGCCAGGCACGATCTGTTCCTTGTCGCCCACGATCACCCAGGTCGTCTGAGCCGGGTTAACGATACTGGCCGCACCCCTGGACACGTCGTCGACATCAAGCTCCTGCACCATTGCTGCGTAGCGATCCCAGTAGTCCTCAGCCAGGCCGAAGCGCAGGACCTCGATCAAATCGCCTGCAACCGCACCATTAGTTTCCCATCGGCCGGGCAAACTCCGTATGGTCTCTTCCTTGGCCTCGTTTATTTCATCCGACGAGGGAAGGCGGTCACCGACAATATCGCTGAATTCCCTGGCAATTTCGGCAATGGACTCCACACTCTTGTCGGACTGTACAGGGGCGTAGGCCAGGAAGGGCCGCTGTGCCTGGGTGTCCAGGACAACGGTTTGGGCGCCGTATGACCAATGCTTGTCCTCACGCAGATTCATGTTAACGCGAGAGGTGAAATCGCCACCAAGTATGCGGTTGGCGGCCTCGATGCCAATTTCGTTATCGTTGGCCTTGGGCTCCATGAGCCTCCCGGCGATGATAATAGACTGCTGGGATTCAGGCCGGTGAATCACGTACACGGCGCCTTTTTCCGGTGCCGGAACGGTCGCGATGGTCTTGGCTGGTACTTCCCCGGCCGCCCAATTTCCGAAATGCCGTTCCAGGTGGGGAAGGATTTCTTCCAGGGTTGTATCGCCCACTACCACCATGGTGGCGTTATTGGCCTTGAACCAGTTGTCGTGAAAACCTTTCAGGTCTGCCCGGGTGATCTTGGCGACGCTTTCCTCGGTGCCGGATCCGGAGAATGGCAGGGAATAGGCGTGGCCTTCACCGTACAGCAGTTTCGGGAAAACCCTCAGTGCCATCGAGAATGGCGTGACTTTTTCCCGCTGGATGCTCGCCAGTTGCTGCTTGCGCAGCCGTTCCAGCTCGTTTTCGGGGAATGCGGGGTTGAGGACCACGTCGGCGAAAATTTCCAGCGAGGGTTCCAGCTTGTCCTTCAGGGCGCTCAGGCTCACATAAGCCATGTCCAGGTTGGCCCCGGAACCCAGGTTGGCGCCCAGCATGGCCAGTTGTTCACTGATTTCCAGGGATGAGCGCTTTGCCGTACCCTCGTCCAACAGGGTCATGGCCAAGCTGGTTACACCCATGATTCCTGACTGATCCGCTGCGTAGCCCGAGTCCACCAGCAAGTCAAAATCCACAACCGGAATGCTCGGTCGGGCAACCACCACCACTTCCAGGCCGTTGCTTAGCTTGCCGCGCTGGAATTCAGGGAAGGCGACGTCCGGGTAGCTCTCGGGTTCCGGCACGGCGCTGCGATCAACGTCTTCACCGGAAGCGGCAAATTTCTCCAGAGGATTAACCTCCAACACATATTTGCCGTCGGACAGCCAGCGGTTGGCTGCCGCCTGGACTTGTGTCTTGTCCGCGCCTTCAAGGCGGGCCAGGGTTTCTTTCCAGGCATCGGGACTGCCGCCGTAGACTTCGCTTTCCGCCAGCACGTCAGATTTGCCGCCGAAACCGCCGATCCTCTCAACGCCGCGAACAAAGCCGGCACGGATCTGCGTTTTCACTCTCTCGAGTTCTTTCTTGGTGGGGCCCTTTTCCAGGAAAAGGGCGATTTCCTCGTTCATCGCCTTCTCAATGGCGGTCAGGTCTTGACCTGGCTGGGCAGTCGCAAAGATAGCGAACACGCCGGCAATCTCCAGGGGGTAGGCAAAGGCCGTGGCATCGGTGGCAATCTGATCCTTGTAGACCAGGCGTTCGTACAGGCGAGAGTTCTTGCCGCCCGCCAATATGTTGCCTGCCAGCGTCAGATAATCTGCGTCGGCGCTACCGGCCTCGGGCATCACCCAGACCATGTGCAGTCGCGACTGGGGGACCCGGTCCTGCATGGACTTGCGTTGGGTTCCGGTACGCTTCGGTATCCAGCGCTCTGGTTTGGTCAATGCCGGTCCGGGGGGGATGGCACCATAGTATTTCTGTACTTTAGCCAGGGCCTCTTCGGCGGTGATATCACCGGCTACCACCAGTACGGTGTTATCCGGACCGTAATAGGTCTTGAACCACTCCTTCACATCATCCAGGCTGGCGGCATCCAGGTCTTCCATGGAACCGATAACCATCCAGGAGTAGGGGTGGCCGGTGGGGAAGAGATCTTCGAATATGGTGCTGAAGACTTTTCCGTAGGGCTGGTTTTCACGCTGCCGCTTCTCGTTCTGTACGACACCACGCTGCTCGTCCAGGCGGGCCTGGTCGATGGCGCCAAGCAAGTGTCCCATGCGATCGGATTCCAGCCACAGCGCAGTATCTACGGCCGTGACGGGTACATTCTGGAAGTAGTTGGTGCGGTCGAAATCGGTTGTTCCGTTCATGCCGGTTCCACCAATACGGCCCATCATCTTGAACCAGTCCTCGTTGTAGTTCTCACTGCCATTGAACATCAGGTGTTCAAACAAGTGAGCGAAACCGGTGCGACCGACTTTTTCATTCTTGGAGCCCACGTGATACCAGGTATTCACGGCTACGATGGGAGCCTTGTGATCTTCATGGACGATCAAGGTCAGGCCATTATCCAGAACAAATTTTTGAAATGGAATGTCTATCTCGGCGTCTGCCGCCCACACGGTCCCGGCCAGCAACAAAGAAATCGTTACCAGGGAACCAAGAAGTGTTTTTCTGAACATCAGGAAAATCCTTTTTGTGTTGTATGTACGCTTGTCGCGCGGACAGGGAAACCGATCCGGTGAGTCGGTCTGAATCTGGGGCAGTGACCGGCGCAGCGAGTTTCCATTGATTTTCCTATCCTGCAGAATAATTTGCCGCGGGACAAGACGGTATTACCCGCAATATGACGCCTATTTTGGGGTCCCAGCGGCAAGACCGAGTTCCACTTGAGACCCGGTCTTGATGAGCTGTGAGATGGGGGGCGAGGCCATGCCCGAGTTTGCCTGCCCCTGTGGATTGAGCTAACGCTTATCCGCCAGAATATTTACCGCATCCCTGAGCATGGAGGCGGCGGTGGGTATCGGTTCTCGCTCCCACAACTTGTGATACATCTTGCCGTAGATGTCGCTGTGTATTTCTACGCCCATTTCCCAGCCATCGCAGTTTGCGAGGAAGTCGCTATCAGGCAGCGACACCGGCCCAACTGACAGCTTTCCCTCATGGGCTGTGGCCACCAGTTTTACCCGGCGCCCCTGTTCCTTCTCGGCCATGACGAAATCCTGTGTCAGCGCAGTGATTCCGCTTACCTTGATATCTTCCAGGGTGACTGACATACCCAGGATGCTGTTGGCGATGATGCTGAGCTTGTTGGCGGTATCCCAGCCCTCCACATCCAGCGCCGGATCGGCTTCGGCAATACCGCGGCGCTGGGCTTCGAGCAAAGCGTCCTCGTAGGATCGCCCGGTGGCCATCTCGTCCAGGATGAAATTGCAGGTGCTGTTGAAAATTCCGCGTAACAGTTCAATGTCAGCGGCCACCAGGTCACGGCGACCGATATTTACCACCGGCAGGCCTCCGCAAACCGTTGCGCTGAAGCCCAGTTTGCAGTCGTTGTCCCTGGCGAGTTGATGCAATTCATGAAACGCAAGTACCAATGGCGCCTTGTTGGCCAGTACCACGCTGATCCCGTTGCTCAGCGCTGCCCGGGTTATTGCCAGTCCCGGGTCGCCGTGCTCCAGGTTTACCGGTGAGGCCTCCATGACCAGGTCACAGGCCTGGTCCTCAATCACATCGGTGACCCTCAATGACCGGTTATACCCTCTCATGTCAGAAACCCGTTTCCCTGCGGCCTTTTCCTGGCGCAGCGTGGCAGGATCATAGCCCAGGGAGTCCATTGCAACGCCGCTGCTGTCGGCAATACACACTACCCGGAATTCCAGCCCGTACTCGTTTAGCAAACGCTCTTTTTTACTGGCAAGGATGTCTAACAGATTTCGATTCACGCTGCCCAGGCCGACCAGTACGGTTCGAATCAAACGGTGGGAATTATTCGCTGGCATACGGGTTACCTGGACCTACGTGGATGATTGATTTGTCATGAGACATCGCCGCCCGGTTTCTTTGGCAGGTGGCGATGTCCGTTATCGACTGCGGAAACCAGTATATAGGACTAGTCCTCGTCCTCATCATCCTTTGGGTTGCGATCCTCCCGATCGTCGTCATCCTGTCTGTATTTGGCAGGCTTGTCTGGTTCATTGCCGCTATCGGAATTGTTGCCTACTTCCCGGGCTTCCTCGTTTCGACGGCGCTCCTCGGCTTGGGATCTTTCCTGCTCGGTTCGAGTGACCTCATTCTCTATCGTTTCCCGGAGCCTTTCTTCTTCTCTCTTGCGTGATTCGGCAGCTTTACCTTCGGCTTTTTCAGCTTTCTTTCGGGCCTTTTCTGCCTTCCTCTGGGCTTTTTCTGCCCGCTTTTGCGCTTGCCGCTCCTCCCGGGTCATTTTCTTTTTTTCGGCTGATTGAGGGCGCTCCTGTTGTTGCTCCGCGGACGGCTTACCTTCCTGGCCCTGGCCGGAGGGCTTGGCGAATAGCGGTGCGGTCGCGCCCAGGCACAGCAGTGCTGCGCTAAGTGTGGCCAGGGTGAGCTTGCTAATCATGGCTAGTCTCCTGAAGGTTTTCGGTTAAGCGAATCAGAGTTAATAACTGTGGGCTATTTCGAATATTGTCGCCAGTATCGGGGATCTGTTTCAGAACGCGTTTCAGAAAAAGAGTTAATAAAAAACTATAAAAAACAAACTATTAAAGTCATTTTATGCACCGGTTTCGAGATAAAATTTCGGTGTCCTCCGGATATTGGGAATGTGCCCGGAATGAATCCCTCGCCCGGCATTAAATTCCCCCTTGAAAAAATTCCGCTCGTCCCTAGATAGGTACTGCGGGCGTCAAGTCTTACCCAGATTGGCGTCAGGCAAAGTGACTTTTCTAGTACGTATCGCTTCTTTTGGAGGATGTGTTTATGACGACGATTGATTTAACCCCTTTGTATCGCAGCAGTATTGGATTTGACCGGCTGGCCGGTCTGCTGGACTCGGCCCTGCGCAGTGATCAGCCGACAGCCGGATATCCACCCTACGACATCGAGGTGCTGGAGGAGGATCGCTACGCGATCACCCTGGCTGTGGCGGGATTTAACCGCAGCGAAGTCGACATTCAGGTCGAGGGCGGAGTCCTGACGGTTCGCGGACGCAAGGAATCCCGGGACGAGGAGCGCAAGTTCCTCTACCAGGGAATTGCTAACCGGGCCTTCGAGCGCAAGTTCAATTTGGCTGACTATGTCGAGGTGACTGGTGCCAGGCTGACCAACGGTCTGTTGGAGATCAGCCTGAAGAAAGTTATTCCCGAGGCCATGAAGCCCAGGAGCATTGAAATTAGTGAGTCTCCTGGAGCCATTGAACACCGGGTCGACGACGAGCAGGCGGCCTGATTAGCTGCAGCGGTGGGCTCGATCGCCTGGCGCTGCGTTTCAACTAGTGAGTGGCCCCTTGTGCGGCAGCGGAACCCCCACCGCTGCTGCGCCAGGGGCTTTTTAGACCATCCTCGGCAGCCGAGCGGCGCCAGGCAGGAATTTCGGCTGGTTCAAAATCGATGCCGCGGAATTCGAGTTCACCCGAAGGCATGATGGACCTCCAACGCGGGATTACTGCTGTCCAGGTCATATCTTCGTCACGATGCTGTTCTAGCCCAGGGCGTCGGCCCCGAATGACACTTCAACCAGTTCCAGCATGCCCTCCTTGGTTGCGGCATCGCCATCCTGCTCGAAGACTTCCGGGTCGTTCACCATGTCGATGAAGTCTTCCCATTCATCGTTGCTGTCGAGGTGGGCGATGGCCTCGGCAATGGTCTTGGTGTCGGTACTGAAACAAAACAGCTCCTGCATCTCTTCCTTGCGCTCGGCCTTTTCTGCGTCCGAGAAACCGCACCATTCCTCGGCGATTTCCAGCATCCTGCCAGCATCTTCGCGATTCTTCATTTCCGGGCGCAACTGGGCCCATTGCTGACCGGATGTCAGCCTGGCAAACTCTGCGGCCATGTCAGGGTTGGCGTCCAATTGCTCGGCGGCATCATCCATATCGGTAGTCTGGGTCAGGCTATAAAGGGCAGCCCATATGCTCATCTGTTTCATGACGCGTTTCGCTATGTTTGGGATGTCTAGAATACCAGACAAATGGCGATTCAATTGCAATATGAGGGGCTATTGCCGGACCGAAGATGGCGTTTCGGTCAAGGCAGCTTCCATTTTTTGCCCGGGGTCAGGGCAGTCTGGTTAGAGGGAAATCGGTTGCAGCGAGTTGGTGAGGTGGCGGCCGCAACGGTTCTCCAGGCTGCGCCCGGCTTGAAAAATGGAATTCTGCCCCAATAACTGACCAAGGTTTTTAATAACTCCAAACATGAAAGGGACAACACATGCCACCCACCAACGGTAGAAACGACCCGGGTAACCCCTGGTCTCGCGGTTCCAGGCCAGAACCCGACCTTGAGCTATTGATACGCCAGGGCCGGAATCGCCTTAAGAAAATGTTGCCCGGCGGCGGAGGTTCCAGCGGAATCTTCGGCATTGTGGCGCTTGTTCTTGCAGTGCTTTTCGTTTGGACCGCCCTGTATACGGTTCCCAGTGATTCCGTTGCGGTTGTGCAGCGCTTTGGCAAGTACCTGAAGGTTGTCCCCCCGGGGTTGAACTGGAAATTGCCCATGGGTGTTGATATGGCGACCATCGTTCCGGTCAAGCGACAGCTGAAACAGGAGTTCGGTTTCGGCACGGCAGGGGCCTCGGACCGGTACCAGAGTCCCCTTCCCCAGGACGCGCAACGCGAAACCCAGATGGTGACCGGTGATCTGAATGCGGCCCTGGTGGAGTGGGTCATTCAATACCGGATCGCTGACCCTGCCAAATTCCTGTTTGAAGTTCGCGAGCCCCGGGCAACCCTGCGTCACGTGTCGGAATCCGTCATGCGCGAGGTGGTCGGAGACCGTACCGTGGATGAGGTGATCACCATCGGTCGCCAGGAAATCGAAAACGAGGCCCTGGTGAAAATGCAGGAACTGGCCACCAAGTACGAAATGGGCATCAGCATCGACCAGGTGCAGTTGAAGAACATCAACCCTCCCAAACCGGTTCAGGAATCCTTTAACGAGGTCAACCAGGCCCAGCAGGAAAAGGAAAAACTCATCAATGAGGCCCGGCGGGATTACAACAAGGTGATTCCCCTGGCAGAGGGTGAGAAGGACCAGCGTATTCGAGAGGCCGACGGTTATCGTCTGAAGAGGATTAACGAGGCCGAGGGTGATGCGGCGAGATTTACCGCCTTGCTGGAGGAATACAAGAAGGCGCCCGAGGTGACGCGTCGACGTATCTATATCGAGACTCTGCAGGAAGTGCTGCCGGGTATTGACTCGAAGATCATCGTCGATGAGAAGACTCACGGCATATTGCCACTGCTTAATCTGGATGCCCAGAACGGAGGAAAACAATGAGCCGTTCAATAAAAATGCCACTGATAGTGGTTCTGGCAGTCGCCGGATTTGCACTGGCCAATTCAATCTACACGGTGAGTGAAGTCCAGCAGGTCATCATTACCCAGTTCGGTAAACCGGTAGGTGATCCTGTTATGGAAGCCGGCTTGAAAATAAAGGTGCCGTTTATCCAGGAGGTCAATCCAATCGATAACCGTGTGCTTCCCTGGGATGGCAGCCCCTCGGATATGCCCACCAAGGACAAGCTATATATCGCTGTGGACCTGTTTGCCCGTTGGAGAATCGTTGATCCTCTGCAGTATTTCCTGCGGCTGCGTGATGAGCGTAGCGCGCAGTCCAGGTTGGACGATATCCTCGGTAGCGAGACCCGCAATGCGGTGGCCAAGCATGAGCTGATAGAGATTATCCGCACCACCAAGGATCGGGTTCCCCTGCGTGACACACTGCTCACCGATGCAGAGCGTCAACTGAATATGGGCACCCTGGTGCCCATCCAGAGAGGGCGCAAGTCAGTGGAGCAGGAAATCTTCGAGGCGGCGGCTGAAAAGGTGAAGGTTTTCGGTATCGAGTTGCTGGACATTCGTTTCAAGCGGATTAATTACAACGCCAGCGTACGGCCGAAAATCTATGACCGGATGATTTCCGAGCGACGGCAGATTGCCGAGAGATTCCTCTCCGAGGGTAATGGTGAGGCCGCTCGAATTCGTGGTAACCGGGTGCGTGATCTGAACAAGATCCAGTCAGAGGCCTATCGAGAAGTGGAGGAGATTCGTGGTCTGGCCGATGCCAAGGCAACCGAGATCTACTCCAGGGCCTATAATCAGAGTGCCGAATCGCGGGATTTCTACGAGTTCACTCGTACCATGCAGGCTTACAAGGACATCATCTCCAACAACAGCACCCTGGTACTGTCCACGGATAGCGATATGTTCAAGTACCTGAAGGGTATGTCGCCTGAGGAAGGGAAGAAGCGGTAAAAACGGTAAGTTGGGAAGCTAAAATTGGATTGAATCGATCGTAGATATATTTTTGAAGATAGTGGGGTCGAACTGACATTCTCATGGATGCGGTTCGACCCCTTTTTCTTTCCGGTGAGCCGGTTTGGACTTAGTCAAAAAATCCTATTGTTCGCAATACAATCTGATATGCTTCAAGCACCTAGGGAATACCAGGTGATCGATGAGCGAAGAACCAGAAGAATGTACGCGCTCCGCTAAATCCTGTTCTACCGCTATCCAGGAAGGGTTAAGCGAAGCAGCAGATACCAGCCGTTCGAATATCATTTCGTTCGGATCGCACCCATGAGCAGCTTTTTTCAAGAGCTAAAGCGCCGCAACGTGTTCCGGGTTGGGGTGGCCTACGTGGTTACCGCTTGGCTTATTGCCCAGGCCGCTGACCTGGCGCTGGATGCCTTCGCCGCACCCGAATGGGTGATGAAGGCCACCTTGTTAATGCTGCTCCTGGGCTTTCCCATTGCGTTGATCTTCGCCTGGGCCTTCGAGAAAACCCCCGAGGGCCTGAAGCTCGAAAAGAACGTGGATCGCAGCCAGTCCATAACCCACGTGACGGGAAAGAAGATGGACCGGGGCATCATCGTGGCCCTGGTCATAGCTGTGGTGTTCCTGCTGTACAAGGTGAATGTGCCGGATGCACCGACGTCAGATGTCGAGCAGCAGGCCGTTGCCAATTCGGCGGAGGATTCCAACGCGACCCCTGGGCCGAAAGAAGCTCAACCCTCAGTCGCGGTGCTTCCATTTGCTGACATGAGCGCCGCCGGTGACCAGGAGTACTTCTCCGATGGCCTGGCGGACACCGTACTGGACGCCCTTGCCCAGGTTCGGAATTTGAAAGTGGCCGCGAGGACCTCGTCTTTCGCGTTCCGCGGCAAGCACCAAGACATACGCGAGATCGGACGGCAGCTGGGTGTCTCAACGGTGCTGGAAGGCAGCGTGCAAAAATCCGGCAATCGGCTGCGGGTGATCACCCAGCTCATCGATGTGAATGACGGCACTCACCTGTGGTCCAAGACCTTTGATCGCACCGACGAAGATATATTCGCCATCCAGGACGAGATTTCGGCGGCAGTGGTCAAGGCCCTGAAGGTCAGCCTGGGAGAGGAGGACGCCCAGCGCCTGGTCCAGCGTCCTACCAGTGATATCCAGGCCTTTGATATGTACTTGCTTGGCCGGCACGAGTTTGTGAAACGAAATCCTGAGGCGCTGCGAAAAGCCATCGGGCATTTCGAGCAGGCGGTGGCCATCGATCCGAATTATGCGCTTGCCTACACGGGTCTTGCCGACAGCTGGATGTTCCTCAGCGCACAGAACTATGGAGACTTGAGTATCAAGGAGGCGGCATCACACGCCAAGCCTTACCTGGACAAGGCCCTGGCGCTGGCGCCTGACTCGTCCGAGGTCTATGCAACCCTGGGTTATTACCTTGACGAGCTTAGGCAGCCGGGGGATTTTCCGGGGATGACCAGCACGATGGCGCTGGAAAAGGCGGTGGAACTGAATCCGGTCAACATCCTGGCCCGTAATTGGCTGGCAATCCGTTATCAGGGTGAAGGCCAACACCAAAAATCCATGCAAATGTTGCAAACGGCGTACGAACTGGATCCGCTAAACGCTACGCTGGGACAAAACATGTCGTGGTGGGCTTTTGCTCGTGGAGCGGTTGACGACGCCAAGCGTTACATGCAGCAGGTTTTAGATCGAGATCCTTTGAACGCCAACGTGTGGCAGGCAAAGAGCATTTGGTTTTATTACGGTATCTTCGATCTCGATATTTCCCTGGAGGCCGCGCTTCGGGCCCAGGAACTGGAGCCAGGGTCTACAGAGTATTCTCTGAGCGTAGCCTACAGTTGCTTGAACCTCGGAGAGGACCGTTGCGCCAAACTCTGGATTGAACGGGCCGGGCGTGCATCACCTGGCGACAATCGGGTAGTTGCCGCGATGGACTTGTTGGCGCGCGTTGAAGGTGACCTGGATAGGGCCGCTAATCTGAGACAAGCGGAATTGGAAAAGAACCTGGCAGAAGGTGACGACTGGAACGCTCTGGATACGCGTTTCATCGCATTGAATCTGGCTGAAATACGGCTGGAGCAGGGCCGCTATGCCGACGCTGCAGCACTGTATGAGAAAGTGTATCCGACGCTACAGGCGAATTTAGGTAGAAATAATACCGCTAACATATCGCGTTTCCTGGATATGGCCTGGGCCTATCGAAATCTTGAGCAGACACAGCAGGAGCAGGCGACCCTGGCGGAGGCCCGCCGACGCGTAAAGGCTGCCCGGGATGGGGGGTTGTCTGGCTGGCTAATTGATATTGACGATGCGTTGTTGAATGCCCAATCCGGAGACAGGGAAAAAGCTGAAGCGTATTTCCAGGCGGCGGTTGATCAGGGTTTCGGCCTCGGTCCTGCTCATAGGTATTCTGTAGAACGCCTGGGCGAGTTACTGGAATACTCGGGTGCCTACCGGGCTACGAGGGCCCAATCCGAGGCACGACTGGCGTCCCTCAAAGAAAAAGCGGCACCGAATATCCAGCTGGCCATTGAACGAGCACAATTGTGAAGGATGCGATCAACCTGGTATGAGTGAACCATCTCTCAGCTTTTTCGAAGAACTAAAGCGCCGTAATGTATTCCGGGTGGGGCTGGCCTACGTGGTCACTGCCTGGTTAATCGTGCAGGTCGCGGACGTAGCCCTGGATGCCTTTGGTACCCCCGAGTGGGTCATGAAAACCCTGTTGTTATTGGTGTTTATCGGGTTTCCCCTGGCGTTGGTCTTTGCCTGGGCCTTCGAGAAGACTCCCGAAGGTCTGAAGCTTGAAAAGAATGTGGACCGTAGTCAGTCCATTACCAATGTCACCGGCAAGAAAATGGACCGCGGCATCATCATCGCCCTGGCCATCGCGGTGGTATTTCTGCTGGCGGACAAATTTGTTTTGCAGGGATCCCCTGGCGAAGCCGAAAAGGCGTCGGCGGAACTGTCTGTGACGGATTCGCGATCGGTCGCGGCAACCTTAAGCGAGCAGGCTGACAGGACCAAGTCCGTGGCCGTGCTGCCCTTCGCCAATATGAGTTCTGATCCAGAGCAAGAATATTTTTCAGATGGGCTGGCGGACACGGTGCTGGATGCCCTGGCCCAGGTTCGTGATTTGAAAGTGGCCGCGCGGACCTCGTCCTTCGCCTTCCGCGGCAAGCACCAGGATATACGCGAGATTGGTCGGCAGCTGGGTGTGTCCACCGTGCTGGAAGGCAGCGTGCAAAAATCCGGCAATCGGCTGCGGGTCATTACCCAGCTCATTGACGTGAACGATGGCGCCCACTTGTGGTCCCAGACCTTTGATCGCACTGACGAAGATATATTCGCCATCCAGGACGAGATTTCGGCGGCAGTGGTCAAGGCCCTGAAGGTCAGCCTGGGAGAGGAGGACGCCCAGCGCCTGGCCCAGCGTCCGACCAATGATATCCAGGCCTTTGATATGTACTTGCTTGGCCGGCACGAGTTTGTGAAACGAAATCCTGAGGCCCTGCGAAAAGCTATCGGGCATTTCGAAAAGGCGGTGGCCATCGATCCGAACTATGCGCTTGCCTACACGGGTCTTGCCGACAGCTGGATGTTCCTCAGTACCCAGAATTACGGAGACCTGCCCCTCAAGGAGGCGGCCACCCATGCCAAGCCCTACCTGGACAGGGCCCTGGCGCTGGCGCCCGACTCCTCCGAGGTCTATGCGACGCTTGGCCTGTATATGGACGAGTTCCGGCAACCGGGAGATTTTCCCGGGATGACCACCGTCATGGCACTGGAAAAATCAGTGCAGTTGAATCCGGCCAATATCCTGGCCTTGAATTGGTTAGCCATTCGTTACCAGAGTGACGGTCAATACCAGAAGTCCATGCAAACACTAAAGAGTGCCTACG
>JAOTSW010000128.1 GCA_029864735.1 Chromatiales bacterium
TTTTTCTGCATTTTTCGCCAGATGCTGTACAGATGCTTGGCGCGGCCGGCCACCTCGGCGGTTACGCCTTCCTCGGCGAGTGCCTCACGGAGGGTGTTTTGGAATTTATCCAGATACTCTATTCGCTCCGCACGACTTTGTCGCAAGGCCTTGACCAGTCGCCGGTAGACCTCGGGCTGCAGGAAGCGGAAGGCCAGGTCCTCCAGCTGCCACTTGATCTGCCAGACTCCCAGGCGGTTGGCCAGGGGAGCGAAAATCTCGCGAGTTTCCAGGGCCGCCTTGGTGGGGTCCTCTGACGGGGAGTTGCGCAGGGCCTGGAGGCGTACCAGTTGATCGGCGAGGCGAACCAGCACCAACCTGATGTCACTGGCAATGGCGACCAGCATCTGCCGCAAGGCCTCTGCCTGGCGGGGAGGGAGTTGCTTGTCGGGTTGCCAGCCGTCGGGAAGCCCGAAGTCAGAGAGTTTCTCCACCCCTGCCACCAGGTTGACGGTTTCGGTGTCAAAGCCCTCCCGCAACGCTTCCTTTTCCAGCAGGCCGGCCTGGACCAGGAAAAAGAGCAGGGAGCCTGCTCGCAGCTGCTTGTCGCACTTGAGTTCCTCCAGGATCCGGTCCACGGCCTGCGCGTGGGCAATCCTGGCCGCCCGGGCAGCGGTGATTTTCCCCGCCGAACGCTCCCGAATCATGCCCGTTACCCGTTCCAGCTGGGTATCGGATTCCAGGGATGAGTTGGGGATATTCAATTCAGACATTGGCAATTGTGGGATGGCTGTACAATATCGCTTATCATACGTCTAATTCACAGGCGACTGCGTCGCCAGACCGTATTTCCATAGGGAGTCATAGAAATGTCGAGAGCCTTGTTGCTCGCCGGACTGATGCTAACAGCCTCATCCAGCGTTTTCGCCAATTCGTTGGATTTGAGCTTCAACGATAATACCGCACGCGTGGCGGGTGCTTTTGCGCCGGCTGAGAATCTTCAGATTCATGCCTCATGGCTTCACAACCAGGATCGAGGCGATGTGGCCGCGGTTGGCCTGTTTCAGGTCGGGTTCGCCAGTTCGGGCAATCAGCCTCTTGAGGCCGGTCTGGGCGCCAAGGCGGTCTTTACCGATGGCTCGAACAACTTTGGCGCAGGCAAGGGTTCCTCGGTGGCCCTGGGTGCCTTTGGGCGCTGGGTGATTCCTGATGCGGATCGGTTTGCGGTCGGCGGTGAGTTGTACCTGGCCCCGGGCGTGCTGTCTTTCTCTGGCCAGGATGGCTACCGGGAAGGCGCTGTATACGTCAGCTATGACGTGCTCAAGAGTACTTATGTGTACCTGGGCTATCGCTATCTGAAAGCCAATTATGAAACCCGTCCGAACCTGGTGTTTGATGACCAGTTTCATATCGGTTTCAGAATGAACTTTTAATTTCAGGAAAGAATTGGGTAAATAAATGGCAGGTCATAGTAAGTGGGCGAATATCCAGCATCGCAAGGGCGCGCAGGATAAGAAGCGTGGAAAGCTGTTCACCAAGCTGATTCGAGAAATCACGACGGCAGCCCGAGTGGGTGGCCTGGAACTTGAGTCTAATCCGCGCTTGCGCCTGGCAGTGGATAAGGCCAAGGCCCAGAGTATGCCCAAGGACAATATCGAGCGGGCGATAAAACGGGCCGCCGGTTTGGAAGGGGATAACTACGAGGAAATTCGCTACGAGGGCTATGGCCCCGGTGGGGTGGCGGTGATGGTCGAGTGCATGACCGATAACCGCAATCGGACTGTCGCCGAAGTGCGGCATGCTTTTTCCAAGTACGGTGGAAACCTGGGCGCCGATGGTTCGGTGGGCTATTTGTTCAGCCTGGTGGGTCAGCTCAGCTTTCCAGCCGGGCATAACGAGGATGCGTTGATGGAAGCCGCCCTGGAAGCGGGAGCCGAAGACGTGGTGACCTATCCGGATGGAAGTATTGATGTATTGACCGACCCGACTGAATTCGAGGAGGTTCGTGACGCCATGATGGCCGCAGGCTTCGAAGCCGAGGAGGCCGAGGTGACCCAGAGGGCATCCACGTCCACCGAGCTTAATGAGCAGCAGGCCGGCAGCATGATGAAGATGCTTGAGGTACTTGAAGACCTGGATGACGTGCAGAGCGTGTATTCCAATGCGGAGATTCCTGACGAGATCCTGGCGCTCCTGGGCTAGGAGCGGACTGACACGGACAAGGCGAGCGCTATCACTATCAACACCGCAACCAAGGTTCGAATACTCGGTATTGACCCGGGGTCCCGGATTACCGGTTACGGCGTAATAGAGACGTCTGCGCAGGGTGTGAGCTATGTGGACAGCGGCTGCATTCGAACCTCCGGGGATGATTTTGCCCAGAGGTTGCGGGAAATTTTTGTAGGCATGACCCGGGTTCTTGCGGAGCAGGCCCCTGAGGAAATTTCCATCGAAAGGGTGTTTCTCAGCAAGAATGCTGACAGTGCCCTGAAACTGGGACAGGCACGGGGCGCTGCACTCTGTGCGACGTTCGATAGGGAGCTGCCAGTTCATGAATATGCTGCCCGCCAGGTAAAGCTTGCAGTGGTGGGCGCCGGCGGCGCAGACAAAACCCAGGTACAGCACATGGTCAAGGCATTGCTGGGGTTAAAAGGCGCATTGCAGGCTGATGCGGCTGATGCCCTGGCCATTGCTATTTGCCATGCCAACCATCGCAGCCTCAAATATCAATTGGCGAAAATACCCTCTAGGAGACGACGTTGATCGGACACCTGAAAGGCATACTCACTGCCAAGCATCCGCCCGGACTGGTGATAGACGTGCAGGGCGTTGGCTACGAGGTGGAAGCTCCCATGTCCACGTTCTATGACTTGCCTGCCGTGGGCGATCCGCTGATTCTGCTCACTCACCTGGTGGTTCGCGAGGATGCTCACGTACTGTACGGTTTTGGCACCGAGGCTGAGCGCAGCCTGTTTCGCGGCTTGCTGAAAGTCTCTGGCGTCGGGGCCAAGATGGCGCTGGCTATTTTATCCGGCATCAGCGTGGAAGGATTTATCCTGTGTGTTCAGCAGCAGGATCACGCCTCTCTGGTAAAAGTACCGGGGATCGGCAAGAAGACCGCAGAGCGTTTGATTATCGAGATGCGCGATCGCATTGACGGAGCGGTTGGCACAGCGGCATTTAATCCGAGCCAGTCCGGCGGCGGGGCGACGGACCCCAGGGGAGAGGCATTCAGCGCGCTGGTGTCCCTGGGTTACAAGCCGGCTGAGGTGAGCCTGATGCTCAAGAAAGTACCCGAGTCCGTAATCAGTACCGAGGAAATTATCCGCAGTGTGCTTCAGAATTTAGCCAGGAAATAGTGTCAGACAATCCGTTGTCACAATTTGCCATCAATATTGTCGGTTTCGGCCACAATTGTGATGTGTGATAGTTGAGGACGGGGCCAGACCAGGATTGAGCAGCATGTCAGAACAGGATCGAGTGATTTCTGCCGGGGGCGGGAGCGAGGACGAAGCCTTTGACCGGGCCATCAGACCTCGCCAGCTCACAGAATATATTGGCCAGGAAGCGGTCAAGAAGCAGATGGAAATTTTTATTAGCGCCGCGCGAAATCGCTCGGAGGCGCTTGATCATGTCCTGATCTTTGGCCCCCCGGGACTCGGAAAGACGACTCTTGCTCATATTATTTCCAATGAAATGGGGGTCAACCTGCGGCATACCTCTGGTCCGGTGCTTGAACGGGCCGGCGACCTGGCGGCGCTACTGACGAACCTTGAACCCAATGATGTCTTGTTCGTGGATGAAATTCATCGTCTCAGCCCGGTGGTCGAAGAAGTTCTTTACCCGGCCATGGAAGATTTCCAGTTGGACCTGATGATTGGTGAGGGTCCCGCAGCCCGTTCCATCAAGCTGGATCTGCCGCCATTCACCCTGGTCGGTGCGACGACGCGTGCCGGTCTGTTGACCTCGCCTCTTCGTGATCGATTCGGAATCGTTCAGCGCCTGGAGTTTTACCTGGTCGAAGAACTGGCCAGCATTGTGAAACGCTCGGCTGCAATTCTTGGGCTTGAAATGGATGCGGAGGGAGCCATCGAAATTGCCAGGCGGGCACGCGGCACACCGCGTATCGCCAACCGATTGTTACGCAGGGTCAGGGACTTTGCCGAGGTGAAGGCCGATGGCAGGGTAAGTCTTGAAGTGGCCGTTGCGGCAATGGATATGCTGGAAGTGGACAAGGAAGGCTTTGACCTGCTGGATCGCAAACTGCTGCTGACCTTGATTGAGAAATTCGATGGCGGACCGGTGGGCGTGGACAGCCTGGCTGCTGCAATCAGCGAGGAGCGGGGGACCATTGAGGACGTGCTGGAACCCTATCTTATCCAGCAGGGATTTTTGATGCGCACTGCCCGGGGCCGGATGGCCACCCGGGGCGCATACCTGCACTTTGGTTTGCCGGCTCCGCGCGCATCCACCCCCGCCGAGAGCCTGTCGCTTTTTGGAGACGAGAAGGACTGACCGGCGTTTGATGAGATGATAAGCGGTCGGTAGCGCTCAAAAGCAAGAACAAGACAGGGACAAGGGCTGATGGCGGAATTTCATTTCAAGGTCAGGGTGTACTACGAGGATACCGATGCAGGTGGAATCGTCTACTACGCCAACTACCTTAAATATATGGAAAGGGCGCGCACCGAGTGGCTGCGCAGCCTGGGCGTGGATCAACGCAATTTGATGCGAGAGCAGCGCCTGATGTTCGTGGTGGTCTCGGCGGAAGTTAAGTATCACAAGCCCGCCGAGTTTAATGACGAGTTGAACGTTAGTTGCCGGGTGGTGTCCACAACCCGGACAAGTCTTATTTTTGAACAGGAAGTTCGTCGTGGTGACGAACAGGGTGAGTTACTGGTTAGTGGGACGCTCAAGGCTGCTTGCGTTTGTGCTGACCGTCGCCGCCCAAAGGCTATTCCGTCCAACATACTTGAGGAGTTTGGTTAATGCCTTCCACTGATATGTCTATTATCGGCCTGATTCTCGCAGCCAGTCCGATCGTGCAGGCCGTTATGGTGATGCTCTTGCTGGCATCCCTCGCATCATGGGCGGTGATTTTCAAGAAGCGCAAACTGCTTCGCGAATCCAATCGTTCAGCAGACGAGTTTGAACGCAATTTTTGGTCTGGCGGTGACTTGTCGGATATGTACCGGCGGATCAGCTCGTCACCTCGTGACTCCATGGGCATGGCGGGAATTTTTGAGCATGGCTTTCGGGAATTCGGTCGTCTGCGCAAACAGCAGGGCCTTAGTTCCGACCAGATGCTTCAAGGGGCCCAACGGGCCATGAGCGTCGCCCAACGCCGGGAGATGGACAGGCTGGAAATGAACCTGGCCATGCTGGCCACGGTGGGGTCCACCAGTCCTTATGTCGGTTTGTTTGGCACGGTTTGGGGCATCATGAATTCTTTCCATTCCCTGGGTAACGTGCAGTACGCCACACTGTCCATGGTGGCGCCGGGTATTTCCGAGGCCTTGATTGCCACGGCCATGGGTCTGTTTGCCGCCATCCCTGCCGTGATCGCCTATAACCGCTATGCGGACCAGGTGGGCCGCCTGGAAAGTCGCTACGACACATTCATGGAAGAGTTCTCCAGTATCCTGCAGCGCAGTACCCAGCGCGCCAGCGATGAGGCCTAGCCATGGCAAGGGCATATAACAAACGGCGCTTGATGGGGGAGATTAACGTCGTCCCCTATATTGACGTCATGCTGGTCCTGCTAATTATCTTTATGGTGACGGCGCCATTGCTTACCCAGGGTATTGAAGTGGATTTGCCGAAGGTAGGGGCAGCTCCGCTTGATGCAGACAAGTTCATGAAAAGCGAACCGCTGGTGTTGAGTGTCGACAGCGGCGGTAACCTTTACCTGAACATCGGGTCGGGTAAGGACAAGCCGATGGCTGGCGAAGAGATTGTAAAACGCACTGCCGCCGTGTTGTCGCGTGACCCCAAGACGCCAGTACTGATCAAGGCAGACCAGTCGGTCAGTCACGGTGTGGTCGTCGCGGCCATGCGCTTGCTGCAAGATGGGGGCGCACCCAACGTGGGCATTATGACTGACCCGGAATCAGAGATTCCGGTGCGGAAGCAGTAACAGACGATGCTTGAATTTGTGCGCGATCATGCCAGGCCCCTGGCTTACTCGGTCCTTGTCCACCTGGTGATCGTGGTTGGACTGGTATTGAACGTGACGCGATTCAGTCAACCCGCGGCCGCTCCCATGAAAGTGGTACCGGTGGTGCAGTCCTCAGTAGTGGACATGAGTGAGGTCAATCGGCAGGTAAAAGAGCGTGCGATTGCCGAACAGCGTGAGCGCGATAGAAAGGCGCAGGTCGAGAAGGAAAAAGCACGCCAGATCGAGATAAAGAAGAAGCGTGACCAGGAGTTGCGTGAGGCAAAATTAAAAGCCGATGCGGAGAAGAAAAAAGAGGCTGAGTTGCAGGTGAAGGCGGCAAGGGAAAAGGCCGAGGCGGACAAGAAGGCGGAAGCTGAACGCAAGCGCAAGCAAGAACAGGACAGGAAAGCCAAGCTGGAGGCTGAGAAGAAAGCAGAGGAATTACGCAAGAAAAAGGAAGCTGAGGAGCTTAGGCGTAAGCAGATAGAAGCCAAGCAGCGGGCGGAAGCCGAAGCCCAGTTGCGTGAGCAAATGGCGGCAGAAGAGGCCCGGAACGCAGCTGAGCGATCCGGTTTGCTGGCTCAATATATCGCGCTGATAGGGCAGAAGATCGAACGAAACTGGATTCGCCCTCCCTCTGCCAAACCGGGATTGGAGTGTGTTGTACAGGTCACCCAGATTCCTGGCGGACAGGTGGTTTCGGTTAAGGTAGTCCGTTGTAATGGAGACGACGCAGTAATTCGTTCGGTGGAGGCGGCGGTGTACCAGGCCTCGCCCTTGCCGGATCCGGCTGATCCGAGCTTGTTTGAGCGAAGACTTCAGCTTATTTTCCGACCCGAGGACTGATCGAATTAGCTCGGGCGACCCGAAATCGGGGAATGCAGACACACAGACCAGGCAGAATTCATGACCAAGGTATTCACATCATTGTTGTTTTTTATCGTCATGGGCGTGATAGCGAGCTTTCAGCCCGCCCACGCTGAATTGCGTATTGAGATCACCCGGGGCATTTCCGCCGCCGTGCCTATCGCAGTCGTGCCTTTCGGTTACACCGGCCCGGGTGCCGAGCCCTTCGACGTGGCCGGGGTAGTCGCTGCCGACCTCGCAAGCAGTGGCCGGTTTGACCCTATGGAGCGCAAGGACATGCTGGAAATGCCCAGCAGCGGCGCCGAGGTGGATTTCCAGGACTGGCGGCTTCTGAAAGCCCAGGTGCTGGTGGTGGGCGCGTTTCTCCCAT
>JAOTSW010000129.1 GCA_029864735.1 Chromatiales bacterium
CCTGTCATGAGTCTGCATCCCAGGGCTGCAGCAGATCATCCCGCAACTCACTCCACCCCAGGCCGGGACCGGTGGGCATCAATAGCAGATCGGGTTCGAGTCGGGGTTCCTCGGCCAGGGCGGGCAAGCCCGGGGCGAAGAGCCCGTGTGGCCAGCGTGGGTCAATGGTAGCCGCCACGTGCATGGCGGCCAGCCTGCCGATGGTGCCGTCCATGGAATGGGTGATGCACACGCCCAGGGAGTTGGCCTCTGCGGTGGCCGCCAGCTCCATGGCGCCTGCCAGCCCCCGGAACATGGGCTTGATCACCACCAGGTCTGCGGCGTTGCGAGCGGCGATTTCTTCGATAGATTCCTTGTCTGCGGCACCCTCGTCGATGGCGATGGTAATGCCCAGGGCATTTTTTAATTTCAGACAGCTGTCCAGGTCACCCACCGGGAAAGGCTGTTCGACGTACGCCAGATTTTCCAGCGCAAGCTGGCCAAGCAGCCGTTGGGCCGTGTCCAGGTTCCAGCTCTGGTTGGCATCAACCCGGATGCGGGCCTGGCCTTGTGTTGCGGTTCGCAGAATTTCAAACAGTGGCAGCCAGGCAGGCGAGTCCCCCCGGGCCTTGAGTTTGAAATTTCGATGTCCCTGTTCGGCCAACTGCCTGGCCTGTTGCTCATCGGATACCAGCAGGCTGTTGGCCAGGGAGGGCCGGGGCGGATAGCCCAGCCAGCTGGTCAGGTCTTGCCCCGTGGCTCGGGCGGCCAGGTCATGCATTGCCGATTCGGCGGCGAACAAGGCTTCTGGCGGGATTGTATCCAGTGCGATAGGGGTGCCTTGTTGCAGGCTGTGCAGCAAGCCGGTGATGTTTTCAGGTCTGGCCAGGAAGGCTTTCAGGGCGGTCGGACCCGAGCCGAATCCGCTTATGGCCCGTGCTTCGCCCAAACCCGTGTTGCCGGCATCGTCCTGCAGTCTCAGGACGAAACCTTCTGCCGCTGGTTGTCCCGCGATATAACGCAGCAACTCCCAGCGAACCATCACGTCAATACGATTCCTGCGCTGAGCAAGATGGCGAAGGCCAGTTCGGTAACCGCTGTTTTCTTTAGCAGGTCGTTAAGCTCCATGCCGTCCAGGCGGAAGGCATCCCGGGTCAGTTGCACCAGCCACGGCGCCAGGGCCAGTGGCGCGAGCCAACCCATGCCGGCGCCGGGGACAAACATGGCCACGAAAACCACCAGCAAGGCGGGGGCGGTAATCAGCAGGGCAAACTGGTTGCGGGCGAATGCCTCGCCATAACGAACCGCCAGTGTTTGCTTGCCCGCCTGCTTGTCGCCCTTGCGGTCACGCAGGTTATTCACAGCCAGCACCGCAGTGGCCAGGCAGCCGAGTATCGCGCCGCCGAAAATGGCCGTGGATGACAGGCTTCCGGTCAGCACGAAGTAGGTGCCGCCCACCGCCACCAGCCCGAAGAAGACGAACACGAACAGGTCGGCAATGCCCACGTAGGCCAGGGGCCAGGGTCCGCCGGTATAGGCCAGGCCGCAGGCTAGGCTTGCGACGCCGATCAGCACGATGGGCCAGCCGCCGGCCATGGCCAGGTACAGGCCTGCCAACACGGCGATGAAAAACGTGACCCAGACGGCGCGTAATACATGGGCCGGATTGAGCCAGCCACTGGCGCAGGCCCGGGCCGGTCCGAGACGATCCTCTCCATCAGCGCCTTTTTTGAAGTCCGCGTAGTCGTTAAACAGGTTTGTGCCTATCTGGATGCAGATAGCGCCCACCAGGGCAGCCAGCACCAGGGACATCCGCAAGGCAGTCACCTCGGCAGCCAGGGCGGCTCCAAGCAGCACGGGCGCCACGGCCACTGTCAGGGTTTGTGGCCTTGCGGCGGCAATCCAGGCTTTGAATAACGAAGGTTTCACGGCAGTCGCTTGAATTTCTTGAAGTCGGGTTTACGTTTTTCCAGGAATGCATTCTTGCCTTCCTGACCTTCCTCGGTCATGTAGTACAGCATCGTGGCATTACCCGCCAGTTCCTGTATACCGGTCTGACCATCGCAGTCGGCGTTGAACGAGGCCTTGAGGAAGCGCAGGGCGATGGGGGACATGGACAACATCTCGCGGCACCACTGCACGGTTTCCGCCTCCAGTTGATCCAGCGGAACCACCTTGTTCACCAAGCCCATCTCGTAAGCTTCCGCGGCGCTGTACTGGCGGCACAGATACCATATCTCCCGGGCCCGCTTCTGGCCGACGTGACGAGCCAGGTAGCCGGCGCCGTATCCGCCATCGAAACTGCCCACCTTGGGGCCGGTTTGTCCGAACACGCCGTTATCCGCAGCAATCGTCAGGTCGCAGACCACGTGCAGCACGTGACCGCCTCCGATTGCATAGCCCGCCACCATGGCCACCACGGGTTTGGGAAGAGTGCGAATCTGGCGCTGCAGGTCAAGGACATTCAGCCTCGGCACGCCCTTGGGGTCGATGTAGCCGGCTTCGCCGCGAATCCGCTGGTCACCACCGGAACAAAATGCACGGTCACCGTTGCCGGTGAGGATGATCACGCCAACATCGGGATCCTCGTGAGCAAGCTCGAAAGCCTCACGAAGTTCGAACAGGGTTTGGGGTCTGAATGCGTTGTGGACTTCGGGCCGGTTGATAGCGATCTTCGCTATCCCGTCGGGTGAGGTGAAATACTCAATGTCCTGAAAATCTTTTACCCGGTTCCAGACCACCTCCTGGGGTGGTATTTCCTTCTCCATCAACTTGCTCCAGTAGGAATTCTTTATTGAGCCTGGCTCTTACCGCCGACCCTATAGTTTTGTGAATATTAACGTTGTGCTGTCGATCCACGACCACTTCCGTGACCCGGCAACCGGATTTCGCCGCTGCAAGTACCAGTTCCAGTTCACTGGCGGATTCGCAACGATAGGATGCGATTCCAAAGCCGGCAGTGACCGCAGGAATATTCAGATTCTGAGGGGTCAGGAAGAACCGATCAAATTTGTCTGTGGCCTGGCGTATTGGCAAGAACTCAAAAATCCCGCCGCCACCGTTACTGATTACCACGATGTCCAGGTTCGGCCGGGTGGCCGCAGCGGCCAGGGAGCCGATATCGTGCTGGAATGCCAGGTCGCCAATCAGTAGCCGGACTTGTCTGGTGCTGTCCTGAGCGGCCACGCCTGCGGCAGTGGCGATCAGCCCGTCTATGCCATTCACGCCCCGGTTTACCAGGCACTCGCTGTCCGGGGGCAGTTTTGAAGCATAAGAGTCGGCATCCCGGATGGCCATGCCCGAGGCCAGTATCAGTCTGCCCTTGCGCGGAATTCTGGTGGCGATTGCGGAAATCTCACCTTCCCAGATCGCCACCTCAGCAGTTTGCTCGGAGACCACTTCCTGAGTAATCGTCTCCGCCCTTCTCCAGCCCTGCATCCAGTCAGGATCCGGGCTTGTTTCGGTGCTTGTCGCCTGGCAGTAATTTCCCAGCTTGCGCCAGGTGGTCCTTACCAGCCTGGGTTTGCTGGCCAGGGTATGTGCCTGGCCATCGGTGGTGATGTTCCAGACCTGCGTCCCCTTGTCCTCCAGGGCTTGTAACCAGGTGAACACTATCTTGGAGGTGGGCATGCGGCCGATATGCAGGACGAAATCGGGTTCCAGGGCCGAGCGCACTGTCTCGGAGCGCAGAAACAAGTCATAGCCGCTAACCAGGCTCGCCGAGTTTTCCGGGCCCTGTCTCAGGCCGGAAGCGATATCCGCCAGCACGGGCCAGCCCAAGCGGCGCGCCATTTGAATCACTGCCCGGGCGGCTGCCTGGGCTTCAGGGTGTGCTTCCTGAATCGGGCCGGCGACCACCAGGCCGCGTTGCGTGGAAGGCAGTTTCGGCAATTCGTCCAGTGATGGTGTTGGCTCTGGAGTCTCAATAGCCCGGTTACGGGGCAAGGCCCTGGGGGCCGCTTCCCAAAGCGGTTCGCGGAAACCGATATTCAGGTGTACGGGACCGGGTTTCCCCTGGCTGACTGTCGCCACCAGGCTTGCCAGTTCCGGGAGTTTTTCAAATGCCTGTTCATCGTCCGCCGCGCCGATGCCCAGGTAACCTTTGATGTGGCGCTGGTAAAAACCGTCCTGGAACGTGGTTTGCGGGGCGCCGATATCCTGGTGCTCAGGGGGGCGGTCTGCGGTGACCACGATCAGGGGGACGCCGGTTTCCCGGGCTTCAATAATGGCAGGCAGGTAATGGGCGCCTGCGCTGCCCGAGGTGCAAACCAGGGCAATCGGTTCCCTGGCAGCCTTTGCCCAACCCAGGGCAAAGAAGCCGGCGCTGCGCTCATCCAGGATCACCTCGACAGGTGTGGCGGTATTTGCAGCGGCCATAACAATCGGCGTGTGGCGTGAACCCGGGGAGACCACAAATCCGGCACACCCTGCCTCGCACAGTCGCTGTACCAGCTGCTGCGCGAACTCGGCATTTCGATGTGGAATGTTCTCAGCGGTCATGGACCTTGCCTCGTAACACGCACCGCATGTTATCGAACTTGTTTTCCGTTTCGCTCCATTCCTCAGTCGGGAGTGAATCCTTCACGATGCCGGCGCCGGCCAGCATTACCGCCTTGTCAGGATTCACCCACTGGGACCGAATAGCAATCGCTGCATGGGCATCCCCGTTGGGCGCCAACCAGCCCAACGGCGAAGCAAACCAGCCTCGGCTGTAAGGCTCGAGGGTTTCAAGGGCTTTCATCGCGGCGGCCCTGGGCCAGCCGCCGATTGCCGGGGTCGGGTGCAGGGCCGCTAGTACCCGCAGTGGATCGGCGTCAGCGCGCAGCTGTCCGGCCAAAGGTGTTTCCAGGTGGGTTACCGTCCCGGAGCGCCTGATACGCAGGGGCTGGGCGGAGATGCCGGTGGTGAAAGGCGCCAGGGTGGCCGACACGCCATCTGAGACGAACGCATGCTCCTGCCTCAGCTTGGTTGAGGCCATGAAGCGCTCCAGGCTGGCGTCTCCGACCAGTGTCCCCGCCAGGGCGTGGGTGGTCAGGCGCCCATCCTTTACTTTCAGCAGGGTTTCCGGTGTCGCACCCAGGAACATGGAATGTCCCCGGTCCGTACTGATGCCAAAGCCGGTCAGGTTGCTGGCTTGCTGCACCTGCCAGGCGCTTGCCCATGCAGAGAATTGCCCCTGGGTCGGGGTGATGGACATGCGACGGCTGACCACCGCCTTTTGAATTCTATTGCCGTGAATGGCCGCCAGCGTGGCATCTATGCGTTCGCTCCACTGCTGAAGGTTTTCGGTATTGGTTTCCTCGACCCGTGAATGGGTTCCTGTGAGGTGCTTGTGTACCTTGGCCATTCCCGGGCTGCGCTGTATCTGGCGCAGGTGTGAGGCTGTGCGCTGTCGCAGCTGTGGATCGGCGCAAATGACCAGTACCGAATCGCCATCCTGGAGCAGCAATAATTCTGGAATCCAGCAGCGGGTTTGGGTTTCGGTTTCACCGCTGCGGAAGGCATTCGGCCGGTGGTCGGTTTCCCCTGCCACGAACAAACCCAGGGGCAGGCGTCGGGCCAGATCCCCTGGCAGGTCCATGGCCTGGGCGGCCTCATCGGCCATGTTCCCGAGGGTATCCATGGTTGCCCGCACCGATTCACCCATGGCGGCGAATTTTTGGGTCCCACAATCACTGGACCAGAGAAACTGGGTTTCGAATTCGCTGGAAACCACGAAGGCCGCAAGCCAGGGGTCCATACCCGGGATTGTTTCGATGCTCCCGGACGGCCGAAAGCGCGCCCGGGAAACCGGCACAGCAGGCCGCTTGGACCCGGGGGCCCAAGGGTAGGATTCAGGCTTTGCGGACAAAGCCGACAGTTTGCTTAAATTTGCCTTCATCGATGTCGGGTGTTCTGCGCGGCAGGCAAGAATTTCTTGCCTTGATTCAATAGGTTCTGATTTTTCAGAAGATGTTGGCCCAAGTATAAATTGCTTCCAATCGCGAGATGTACCTACCGGACCGGATTCTGAATACCGGCTCGGTGCATGGCGACTCCCTTATATACCGAAAGTATTAAAAATTACTATATAAATCAGTATATTGAGAGGGCATTGGCTTGTTGGTCAAGTCAAGTATAACGCCACCAGGTGTCTATGTCCCCGGACCTCGTGCGCGGTATTCCAGGGTTTTGAGCCAGGGCTTCCGGATTCGCGGCGCCCGGGTTCCGGGGGTTGCCAGACCGGCATCGCTTCACTTCCCGGGCTTGGACTTGCCCAGCAGCAGGTCTCGGCGCGACAACGGCCATGGCCATCCGCTTTTGCCGGGCTGGGGTGTTTTGCCGGTGTTCTCAACAGCATCGTCGTGATTGCCGCGAAGGCGTTGCAGTATGTCCCGGGCGATGCGCACGGCGGTGTCCTGGTCCGTGAAGTCCTTGACGGTGGTGAACAGCGGCAAGGCCAGGTGCGTCCCCAGGCCCTCCACGTTGCTGGCCGTGCATTCATAATCGCCCCCGGGGAAGGAGACCTTGACTGATTCTCCAGGCGCGAGCGCCTTCCAGTCGTCGTCCTCGGCCGGCAGTACGACCAGGTTCATGAACCAGGGGGTGATGATCACGCCGCAACTGCGGCCCTGGTGTGGTTGGAAATCGACGGCCTCCACCCTGAGCGCCTCGTTGAATATTGGCAGGGAAAACATGCGCGGCTGCACGATATCCCGGTAGGCGTCCAGCAGTGTATCCAGGCCGGGATGCATGATTCTAGCCGGCCGCCGCGGGGAGAAACTTGTCCTTGGCGGCGTCGCACTGGGGGCACCGCCAGTGTTCGGGCAGGGCAGTGAAGGGGGTTCCGGGAGGTATCTGCTCAACCTCGTCGCCGGCGGCAGGGTCGTAGAGATACCAGCAGATGCGGCATTCCAGCCGGGTATCGTCCTGCACTCTGGCCATGGTTTGTTCCGGGTTCATCCCAGCTCTTTCCAATAAGGTTCCAGAAGCTCGGCGAAGCGCAATCGCGAATCGTCCAGGTCTTCCTGGGCGGCACAGGCTACCGAGGGGATATCGGTGGTTTCCAGGGTATTCAGGATCAGCGTACCCATGGAATTGGTATACCGCACCCACCATATGCCCGGGTACGCGGTGCTGCTGATCTTGCAGTCCCCGTAGCCACGGGACAGGGTTTCAACGGGTCCGGACCCCAGGGTCTCGCCGAGAAAATAGATATCGCCCTCGGACAAGGGAAGCAGGGTGAGATTGATTACCCGCCCCGTGTCTCCTGCTTTCCAGGTGGTCACGTGCTCGTGCAACTCACTCAGCAGGGGCATGGCGTTCATCACGTCCTCGGGCGCAGACTGCTGCGGCAATTGTGCCGCCCTGTC
>JAOTSW010000294.1 GCA_029864735.1 Chromatiales bacterium
TGTTTTCCCGTTAGGTTTCAAGTCTTGTTCCTGAATATTAGTTGACCAGTCTGCCGGCGTCTTCCACTACTTCTTCGTGCCCCCCGGACACCGTATCTTGGAGTCTGTGCATGTCTGTTAAACACTTCCGCGTCTCGCCTCGAGTTGCAGTCGAATTTCGTGGGCCTTTTCTTCGGTGATTGAGAAGGTCGCGATTGCCCAAATAGCGATGCCTGATGCAACGAAAGGAATGAAGGCATCAAATATTCGCATCAGGTAGATGGTGCGTTCGGATTGGTCGCCGCCAAGGTCAACGTCAAAGCCGGTCGCGTTCAACAGGAACCCGCCTGCGGCCAGGGCGGCAGCCATGCCCAGCTTGACCACCCACCAGTAGATTGAGCCGTACATACCCTCGCGACGCTCATGGGTATTTAATTCGTCGGCATCCACCACGTCGGCCATCATTGATGGCATCAGTGTGAACAGGCCGCCCAGGCCGAAGGCCATCAACGGTGCCGGCAGCAACAGCAGCCAGGGAATTTCGGGGTTGTAGCAGACCCACTTGAGCGCGTAACCAACCATTGACAGAGCGGTGGTCAGATAGAAGGTACGGCGTTTGCCGATCTTGGTGCCCAGCCAGGCGATAAACACAATCACGCAGAACGTGGAGATGGCTCCCAGGGTTCCCGAATAGCCGGCATATTCGGCGCCCGCAACCTTATCGCCCGCGAAGACGTAGTAGATAATCACGTAAAACTGGAACGAGGCGACCAGCATGAAGCCGTTGAAAACCAGGAACGTTGCTGTGCACAGTTTCAAAAACGGACTGAATTTGAGGGTGGTTGCGAAACCGCTGAAAAAGTTCTTGAGGCCGCGAAGAATAATGGCGCCGTTGCTCTCCCTTTGCTTGAGCTTTGCCTCGGCTTCAGAAATCGCTACGGCCTTGAAGCGCTCGCGAAGGAAAATCGCCGGAAGTACGCCTATGACCGCGACCACGACGCCGATGACGATCGCCAAGCCGGCAGCGCCTTCGATCATGTCGTCGAACCAGACCTTTTGTTGCATGATCAACAGGAACCAGGGGGCGACGACATAGGCCAGTTGGCCGGTAAAGTTCTGAACGCCCATCAGGCGGGTGCGCTCGTGATAATCCGGCGTGAGCTCGTAGCCGAGTGCGACCCAGGGCGTGGCAAACACCGTGTACGCCAGGTAAAAAATCAGTGACCCGCTGAGGAAATACCAAAAGTAAAATGTCTCGCTTTTGCCAATCGGGAGTTGCCAGAGCAGGGCATAGATTATTCCCACCGCGATGGCGCCGACAAAGATATACGGTCGACGGCGACCCCACCGGGTTCTCGTATTGTCAGAAATGTAGCCCATCAATGGGTCGGTGAAGGCGTCGGTCAGACGGGGCAGGGCACTTGCCAGGCCTACCAGCGCGGGATTCATGCCCAGGCCAAGATTCAGAACGATAACCATTCCGCCTATGGCTGCGGCGAGCAAGTTGTTGACGAAAGCTCCCAGTCCATAGATGAGTTTCTGATGGATAGGAATCCGGTCTTCCGGGGCTGTCTTATAATGGGTCGCGTGGCTCATTCTGCTTGGTATTCCCCGTTTCCCATCTGATAGACTAGTGGCCTATCGTCCATCAAATTGACAGCGCTGTCAAATACTGATAAAAAAGGGTTTATACGGTGTTCATAGCGTTGCCTTACAGGTGAAAATCTGCTCCTGTAGGGTGGCATCTCGTTTCCAAAATAACGAGACTTCATCGAGACAGGAATTGCAGGTACCTCTAGGACGCGCCTGGCGTTTTCGTCTTGTGTGTGACAGGAGTGACAGCCTCGCCAGGGCCACGTGCTTTCCGGGTGCCAAGTCTGCTGTCTTGACTGTCGGTGTATTAGCCGTGCTTTGTGGCCCGCTGTGACCTGGATTTATGAACGCCTCTATTCCAAATGCTTTCAATGACCCATCAATGATCGAGGAACGCATTAAAGCGTTGCTTGCCAGGATGACCCTGGCCGAAAAGATTGGCCAGATGAGCCAGGTCAACGCGAGTCAGGGTTATGCACCGGATTATCTGGCTGACGACCTTCGAGCCGGGCGTATCGGGTCGGTTCTCAATGTGGTCGATATTGACGTAATCAACGAGCTTCAACGCATCGCTGTTGAGGAAAGTCGCCTGGGCATCCCCCTTATGGTTGGCCGTGATGTCATTCACGGCTTCAAAACCATCATGCCCATTCCCCTGGGCCAGGCCGCGACATGGAACCCCGGACTGGTGCGGGATGGGGCAAGGGTCGCTGCCGGCGAGGCCGCATCCGCCGGAGTCAACTGGACATTCGCGCCCATGA
>JAOTSW010000130.1 GCA_029864735.1 Chromatiales bacterium
CTCAGCCGACTTTACTTACCGGGCCACCCATCAACTTCCAGCCTTCAATGCCGTCTTCGATGTGGCAGGCATTGGTAATCCCCACCGCTTCGGCATCGTTTACCGCCATGGCAGATCGCTCTCCATGGGCGCAATAAAAAAGTAAGCGCTTGCCGGTGGCACGGATCAGTTCATAGATGAGCCCCCCCGGGGCAAGATTCCTCTCCAGATCCTGGTATGGGGCGGTCAATGACCCTTCTATCTGCCCTTGCCGCTGTATCTCCAGTGGCTCCCTGAGGTCTACCAGCAATACGTCCGGGCGTCCGACCAGGGCCATCGCGTCGTAGCAACCCAGTCCCTGGCCCTTGTCTCGCAGCTCATCCTGGCGCAGGCCTATGTTCAGGTTGGCGGGCACTGCCACGTCCATCAGCTTGGGGTTGGGAAGATTCAGATTATCCATGATGTCCACGTACTCTTGCTCTGAGGATACTTGCAGTCGTGGGTTGAAGGCGCGCTCCTCCCCAATGGTGCTGACGGTGTCCCCCTTGTAGTCGTGGCCAGGGTAAACCAGGGTATCTTCCGGGAGTTTCAGCAGCCGATTGAAAATCGAATCATATTGCTGCCTGGCGCTGCCATTCTGAAAATCGGTGCGGCCGGTGCCACGGATGAGCAAGGTATCACCGGTGAATACCCGGCCGTCCATCACGAAGCTGTAGGAGTCGTCGGTGTGGCCGGGCGTGTAGATGGCCTGCATTGAGATGCCCTCGATTTTTACCGAGTCGCCATCGGCTACCCGCATGGACACCACATCAACCTTGCTCCTCTCGCCCATCAAGGTAATGCAATGGGTACGATCGCGAAGCTTTCCCAGGCCGGTTATATGATCGGCGTGCAGGTGCGTGTCGATGGCTTTTACCAGCTTCAGGTCCAGTTCCCGGAACAATCTCAGGTAGTGATCCACGTTTTCCAGTACCGGATCAATGATCAGCGCTTCACCACCCTTTCGGCTACCCAGCAGGTAGGTATAAGTAAATGACGTGTGGTCGAAAAGTTGCCTGAAAATCATGTTTTACCCGGTCACCGTAGTCTGGAGGACTAGAATTATTCTAATTTGGCAGGTTTGTCCAATTTCCCTTGTTGAATTGCAGGTCACAAATTCAGCGATATGATCAATACGCCTCCCCGCAACAGGAATTTTACACCCCGGGAAGCATGTCTTTCTCCATGCAATCAAAATCCATGCATCCAAATCCGGGTGTCGCTGCATCTATAGATACAAGAAGAGGAATTGCGTTTGACTGAACCGGAGAGAGGAAATGATCGAATTGCTTGCTCCCATCACAATGTTTCTTGTGTTGATAGGTGGTGCGCAACGGGCCCTGGACTACGTGGGGTCATGGGAGTTGGATTTTCTTCCGGCAATTTATCAGCAATTCACCACCACGCCAGATCAGCGCTTGTGCATTGGAATAACACAATCCCGGATCGTCTTGCCCCGGTCGGAAGGTGAGCGTGGCCTGGCCTTTGTTATCGAGGGTGATGTAAGTGATCGTCTTAGCGGTGAGTTTGGGGAGACGGTCAGTTATCGGATTGTGCTTGGTCCGGGAATCTCCAGGTTTGAACTTTGTTCGATCGGCAGTTCAAATGAGCAGCATGTCACTGCTGAGGGTCCTGGAATTCAACTCAGGTCTTTGTAGCGATCCTGGAGAAATTTTTCATCTGTGGTGCATCCAAACTCATGCTCGGAAGCATCTGTATTAATAAGAAGGTATATTGGTTTTCATAACGGAGAATAGAAATGGTTGAGATTATTGTTCCTATATCGTTGTTCTTTTCGGTGGCCGTAGTCGTCGGCTTGTTTGTGTATTTTCGATACCGGGCTCGCAATGAGACGCAAAAGACACTCAGAGAAGCCATTGAACGCGGTCAGGAGATGACGCCCGACTTTATAAAGCTGTTGGGTGACCCGCCACGGCACCCAAAAGCGGACTTGCGTCGTGGTATCGTGGCCCTGGCTATCGGAGCCGCCTTTGCGGTCTTCGGATTGTTGCTGGGTGAAGAGGACGCGGTCAGGCCAATGATTGCAGTCGCGAGTTTTCCTTGTGTGATCGGTCTCGCATACCTGGCGCTGTGGAAAACCGGTGCCCGGCAGGAGTAATCCAGCGGATAACTGCGGACGGGTGATTTTTGACTAGCAAGCGTGATGAAAAGGGCCTGGCAGAGGCGCTTGATCGAAATCCTCTCCTGTTTGAGGAATTGGTCGGGGTTCACCAGTCTGCGTTGCGAAATTTCCTGCGTCGCCTGACCCGTAACGATGCGCTGGCCGATGACCTCGCCCAGGAAACATTTATCAAAGCCTGGCAAAAGCTGGGCAGTTTTTCGGGACAGGGAAGCTTCGCGTCATGGCTCATGAAAATTGGCTACAATCAATTTCTTCAATCCCGGCGAAAGGTTAGTCAGGAGCAGCGATTGGAGCAACAAGTCCAGACGGAAATGTTGGCAGGACAGGCTCCGGTGCATTCGGATGGCCCATCGGAAGGGGCATCGGATCTGGAAACCATCCTGGCAGCGTGTACCGAGGCTGAACGACTGGCGCTGACACTGGCCTACGGTTTTGGAATGAGTCATGGTGAAATTGTCGAGATTACCGGAATGGCCTTGGGGACAGTGAAGTCCCATATCAATCGCGGCAAGTTGAGGGTGCGTGAGCGCTTTGCCCACGGAGAGACAGGATATGACTGACGAACAGTTTAATAATGAGGAACGCTGGTTGCGCGAACAGTTCAGCGCTTCCCTGCCTGCGATCGCCGACCAGGGATTCAGTGGGAAGGTGGTGCGGCGCATTCACAAGCGCACGCTGCTACGCAATGGCTTGCCACTGGCTGCGGTGCTGGTCGGTACCGGAGTGATTGCCTGGCCGGCCGTTGCACTGCTGGGGGACCTTTTTCAGCAGGTGGCCGTGATTAACCAGCTGGATTGGCAGGCTGTGTTTGAAGCGAACAAAACCCTGGTAATCGGATTGATCCTGGGGGCGTTGAGCCCGCTGGCGATCGCCCTCCTGGAGGACTAGGCGGACAGAGTCTACTTGCTTTGGCCGGTGCTAGGTACTTGCCAGAATTTACTGCCGGGGAAGACGAGAATACATTGAACCCATGACCTGTGACACGGAGGCGTTGGTCATGTTCTCAAAGATAGCGATAGCCTGTGCCGTCCTGGTACTGGCATTTACCAGCGGATGCGAAACCACCACCCACGCCCAGGAAGGACAGGTAATCGGTGGTGTGATCGGTGGTGTGGTCGGCTCCCAGGTCGGAGGAGGCTCCGGTCGAACAGCGGCGATTATCGTTGGCGCGATCGCCGGCAGCATGATCGGGCAGCACATCGGCCAGACCATGGACGACACTGATCGGATGAAGACTGCCGTGGCCCTGAATGACAATCGCACCGGCCAGGCGACCACGTGGGTGAATCCGGACACAGGGTACGCCTACGAAGTGACGCCAACCCGCACCTACGAAGGCGCCGGTGGACCGTGCAGGGAATTCACCATGGACGCCACCGTGGGTGGCAAGCCGGGACAGGAGTTATACGGCACGGCATGTCTGCAAGAAGACGGTAGCTGGAAGATCATCCAGTAAATCGTTGCTCGGCGACTTAGTCCGCCAGGTTCATTTTTTTCAGCAGCGCCTGGAAGCGGGGATCGTCACGCAGGGGGTTAAACGTGCTGTCGGATTTCAGGTAAACGAGACCCGGGTCCCGGATAACAAAACCTCGCTCAAGCCAGGTCATGGCGGAGTCTGCGTCCCCGCGCTGGGCATAGACCTGGGCGATTTGGTAGGAGGCTGACTCTCCGATCTTAGTGATCAATAAATTCAGTTGGACCTGGGCTTGGGCTGTCTTGCCCAACTTGTCCAGTGCCAGGGCCTGCCCGCTGACCGAAAGGAAATCGAATGTCTCCAGCTTGAATTCCTCCAGGGCCTCATTATATTTACCCGTTCTCAAGAAATGCCGACCGAAGCGGTAGTGTGTTCCGGAGCGGCCTGGTTCCATCTCCCGCACACGACGCAGTGTTTCCAGTGACTGGTCAAATTGCCCAGCCCCCGAATAGGCGACGGCCAGTCCGGTCTGGATCCCCCAATCCAGGGGGTCCAGGATGGCCGCTTGCTGCATATGGCTCAGCGATTCCTCCTTTTTGCCCAGGATGCCTTCCAGTCTGGCCAGTTTCTGCAAGATATTGGCGTCCCCCGGCCTCAGGGACAGTGCCCGTTGCAGCGATGCCTGGGCTCCGGACCAGTCCCAGTCGTGACTCATTTGGACATCGGCCAGGGCCAGGTGGGCTTCGGGAAGTGAGTCATCCAGTTCCAGGGCTCTGTTTGCGGCAGTGCGGGCCTTTTCGTAGCCCTCCGCGAAATCGCTACTGTATCCGGTATGCCAGGCGGTGGCGCTGGCCAGGCCTGCCCATGCCAGGCTCATGGCCGGGTCCAGGTCGATGGCGCGTTGATAATGGTCAATCGCTTCCAGTGCGCCTTCTATCGTGTTGAGCTTATCGGCGTAACGGCCCTTCAGGTACTCGGTATAGGCAGCGGAACTGCTTGCCGCCACATGGGGTTCTGCGGCCTGGACCTCGGCTCCCAGCAGGGCTACTTTCAGGGCCTTGGTGACTTCCACGGCGATCTCGTCCTGAACCGCGAAGATATCTTCCAGGGTGCGATCAAAAGTCTGGGACCACAGGTGATAGCCGTTGCTGGCATTTACCAGCTGGGCGGTGATGCGAATTCGCTCACCGCTTTTTTGCACGCTGCCTTCCAGGATGTTGGCCACCCCCAGTTGTTCACCCACGCTGCGCAAGTCCTCATTCTTGTTTTTGAAGGCGAAGGATGAGGTGCGACCAGCAACTTGCAGCCCGGGTACCTGGGCAAGTCCGTTGAGCAGGTTCTCGGTCAGGCCGTCGGTGAAATATTCCTGGTCCTTTGCCGGGCTCATGTCCACGAAAGGCAATACCGCTACCGATTGCTTCTGGGGGGCAGGTGGGGATAGCGATTCGGAGGCCAACCCATTGTCGGTGACCGAACTGTATTCTACCGCCTGGCCGGTGATTGGAGATTGCGTTACGTCGCGCTGAAAAATCCGGTCGCCGATCAACAGCAATACGGCAATAACCAGGATTACCGTGATGGCGGTATTGAGCTTGCGCCCGGTTTCGGATGTGATGGATTGTTCCGGACTGACGACCCTGGCGGGCTTTAGACCCTCCGGGGTCACCTCGTAAATCCAGGCGAATACCAGGACTACGGGAAAGCCCAGGGCCAGGATTGCCACGACCAGCCTGAGGCTCCAGTCGGGCAGATCTAACAGACCAAACAAAACGTCCGCGACCTGCAAAATGATCCAGCCACCCACCAGGTAGAGGGCTGCGATCCGGAACAGGTTCCGGCGTTTAAGTTCCGTTAACAGTGATGTCATGGCGGTTATTATTACCACAAACGGGAGTCACTGCAGCGAAACCGGTGTTTCCGCAGCGTCCGTCCCCCGAATATTGCCCGCAATCACTTGGCGGGCAGTTCCAGTCGGTTGTATTTTTTCAGTACCTCTTGCAGACGGTCATGGGGTAACTCGATCACCCGGTGTCCCTCGTAGCCGGTCATGGTCTCGGCGGCCACCAGGGCATTGATGATGGCTTCTTCTGTTGCCAATACCGTGGCTTCAAAGAACGGGGTAATCCGTTCGTTGGGCAGAATTTGGGCAGTGGGGAGCCCCTTTGCTGCACCGGCGCCTTCATTGGCGGTGGAGAAGGCGATAAAGATGTCACCGGAGGAATTACTGGCCATACCGCCGGTACGGGCCACGCCCATGCTCACGCGCTTGGCAATGCGCTTGAGTTGATGGGGCATCAGCGGGGCATCGGTTGCCACCACGGCGATGATGGATCCCAGGTCGCGATCACTGGTGTTGCGCTTGAGCGCTGCATAGGCGGGCAGTTCGGGGATTTCCTTGCCCACCGGGGTGCCGGCCACCATCAACTGGTGGCGAGAGCCAAAGTTGGATTGCACCAGCACGCCCACGGTGTAGTCGCCGCTTTCGTCGTGCACCACCCGGGAGGCGGTGCCTATCCCGCCCTTGAATTCATAGGTGATCATACCGGTACCGCCGCCGACGCCGCCTTCTTGCACGGGGCCACCCCGGGCGTTGTTCAGAGCTTCAGAGGCGTGCTCGGGCTTGACGTGAAAACCATTCAGGTCGTTTAGCCAGCCGTCCCAGGTCTCGCCCACTACCGGCAGTGACCACCAGTCATCTTCGTCGAAGTCGTAGTTGTCCAGGGCCCATCCAATCACCGCGTCGCGCACCACGCCAACGCTGTGGGTGTTGGTGATCATCACCGGCCCATACATCAGCCCGGATTCTTCCACCCAGGTGGTGCCGGTCATCTCGCCATTGCCGTTCTGGCTGAACCAGCCGGCGAACACCCCGTCCAGTGGGCTGGTCTTGCCGCGGGGCAATATGGCGGTCACCCCGGTGCGCACCACGGGTTCATCACCACCGGCTTCGCCGCGGATGATGGTGGAGTGACCCACCTCGATTCCCGTCACGTCGGTAATGGCGTTCAAGGGGCCGGGTTCGCCCCAGAAGGGAACGCCCAGGTCTCGGGCCCGCACCTGGTCCGCCGCCAGCAGGGCATTGCCCGGGACACACAGGGTAGCGAGCGATATCAGTGCCAGAGAAAGCAGGTTCTTTTGCATGGTTCGGCGTCCTGGTGAGCAAGAGGTTTGGAATGGATTGTTATGGAGACTACACCAGGCTTTCGGCGAAAGTCATCGTTCCCGGATTCGGACGAGGCAGTCGTGGCCATCAGCGGCTCTCATTGTCTTGCCTGGGGTCAACGCGAGTCGGTCCATGAATCCGGCAGGCAAACCGGCAAAACCACTCGCAAAAGTAAGACGTAAGCCTTGTCCGATACCCAGTCCGGGGCCCTTGGAGAACAAGGGGGTCTTGGGAATACCTGCCCCGGTTTCTTGTTAATGCCGATTGTCTGCCTGGGTGGATACAATGATTTGGGTGAATGCTTTTATTACCGCTTCTACGGATGGAGTCGAGTGTGCAATCAATGGGGATGAAAAAAAGTTTAATAGTCTTGGCTGCGTTGGGGTTTTCTGTAGCCGTTAATGCTGCCGAACCCGAGACGAGCCCGGGACTTTTTAATTCTGAGTTGTCGATCTATGTTGGTGCTTTCAGGCCCAAGATCGATACCGAGATCAGGATTGACGGTGCCCTGGGAGTACTTGGCACTGAGCTAAACATGGATACCCTTTGGCTGAAAAAGACCGAGGTCCTCCCATC
>JAOTSW010000295.1 GCA_029864735.1 Chromatiales bacterium
CAGTTACTGGGACTACACCACCAACACCCTCAGGGTGGCCAGCAACGCCACCGGACCCTGGCTTGGCCAGTTGCTCGATAGTGGCGGCAACGTCAACGCCCTGGCCCTGGACCAGGCAGGCGCCACACACATTGTCTATAACATTAACGAAATCGGATCACTAAACTACGCAAGCAATGTCTCGGGAACCTGGTTGACCCAATGGCTGGCCGGAGTTGGAAACGGGACTATCTACGACACCGATATCCTGGTGAATGACGCCGGGGCCGTACATCTTGTGTACACCATCGGCAGCGGGCAGGCCTGCCTGCTGTACTACATGAGCAATTCCGGCGGCAGCTGGGTGGAACAAATCATTGCCCTGGACACCAACTGCGGCGCGTCACTGGCCGAGGACTCTACCGGGCAACTGCACGTGGCCTACACGACACCATTTGGTCTTTGGCATGGCCACAGGGTAGAGGGAGATTGGGTGACCGAGCAGGTGGATGAGTTCGACTGGATAGGTGGCGATCGGGTGTCCCTGGCCATCGACGAGGCCGATTTCCTGCATATCGCCTACCGGGACCAGAACGCGGATCTTAAGTACGCCAACGACATCAGCGGCAGCTGGGAGCTGGTCTACATCGACAGTGGCGGGCAGGTCGGCTACGCGCCGGCCATCGCCGTGGATCCCCTGGGAACGGTGAGCATTGCCTACGAGGACCGGGAAAACGCAACCGTGAAGCTGGCAAGCCACTAGCCAAAAAGGGGCCGGATACATTTAATACCGGTATTGCCGGTTTAGACAGATGGGGTCGAACTGTATTTAAGGTATTTGCGGTTCGACCCTTTTTTCTTCTGCTGAAAAATTAGACAACGTATAACTTATAGGCCATGCTTTTGTCGATCTGAAACAGGGGAGAGACAAGCTCCGTGGACATGTTCGCCGAGCTCAAGCGCCGGAACGTTTTCCGGGTAGGGGTGGTCTACCTGGTCACTGCGTGGCTGGTGGCCCAGGTGGCGGACCTTGCCCTGGATAATTTCGATGCACCGGGCTGGGTGATGAAAACCATCCTGCTGGTGCTGGCCATTGGCTTTCCCGTGGCGCTGGTTTTTGCCTGGGCCTTCGAGAAAACTCCCGAGGGACTCAAGCGCCAGGAGGAGGTGGACCGCAGCCAGTCCATCACCCCGCTGACCGGCCGCAAGCTGGACCGGACCATCATCACGGTGCTGGGACTGGCGGTGATCTTCCTTGTTTACAAGGTGACGGTTCAGCCGGATGTCTCGCCCGGCGAGGAGCCGCCAACCACGACAGAGGCGGTGACTGAGACGGCCACGGCGGAGCCGGCAGCGCCCGCGGTGGCGGACTTGTCGGTGGCGGTACTGCCCTTCGTAGACATGAGCCCGGACAAGGACCAGGAATATTTCTCTGACGGCATCGCCGAGGAAATCCTCAATGTGCTGGCCCAGGTAAGCCAGCTACAGGTGGCGGCGCGCACTTCGGCCTTCCAGTTCAAGGGCAAGAACCAGGATATCCAGGACATCGCCCGCCAGCTGGGTGTGGCCTGGGTGCTGGAGGGCAGCGTACGCAAGGCCGGCGACCGGGTGCGGGTGACCGCCCAGCTGATCCGGGCGGACAACGGCTTCCACGCCTGGTCGGAGACCTACGACCGCCGGCTGGACGACATCTTCGCCATCCAGGACGAGATTTCCGGGGCCATTGCCCAGGCCCTGAAGGTGACCCTGAATGTTCCCGGTGAAGGGCAGGTGGCAAGTGGTGACACCCGAAACCTGGCCGCCTACGAGGCCTACCTGATGGGGCGCCACCTGATCAACCAGCGCACGACTGAAAGCATCAAGGCGGCCCTGGAGAATTTCAAGCGCGCCGTTGACCTGGATCCGGAGTTTGCCCTGGCCTACGCTGACCAGGCCATCGCAACCCTGTTGCTCATGGATTCCTGGGGCTCTTATGGCGACATAAAACCCGCGGATGCCCTGGAAGCGGCCCGTCCTCTGGTGGACAAGGCCCTGAGCATCGCGCCGAATCGCCCTGAGATCCTGGCTGCCAAGGGATTCCTTGAAAGAGGTTCGAACAATTTTGAGCTGGCGCTGGATTACCTGGATCGCTCCCTGGCCATCAATCCGGCCAATGGCGAGGCCCAAAACTGGCGTCGCATGACACTGAGCGCTCTGGGCCGTTACACCGAAGTATTGAACGCCTCCTACGACTCGGTGCGCTACGATCCCATGTCGCGCATTGCGCTTTACAATCACGCCCTGGAGTTACAGGATTACCGCCGCAATGACGAAGCCGAGGCAACCGCCCTGCGCCTGCGTGAGC
>JAOTSW010000131.1 GCA_029864735.1 Chromatiales bacterium
CAGAACCTGGGTGGCAATTTCGCGAGTATCAATACTCGGCACCAGGCCGCCGGTGGCGCTCTGAACGTTTTCGCCCACGTTATCCTTGCTCACCACCAGGTCCATGACCACGCGGTCATCAGGAGTGATAAGAGGGGTAACCTGGAGGCTCAGCACAGCTTCCTTGAAACGGGTGGTCGTGGCACCACTGGAGGCGCCTTCCTGGTAGGGAATCTCAACACCGGCCTTGATCCGCGCTTCCTTCTGGTTGGCGGTAATCAGGCGAGGTGTGGAGATAATCTCCGCACGATCCTCGGCCTGGGCTGCCGACAGTTCAAGATCCAGCAAGGTGTTGGAACCCAGTACCGACAGGGCAATGGATCCGCCTCTTGTACTGGGAGGCAGGTTCACGTTGTAACGATCGAAACGCGAGTCCCCAACGGGTATCTCTATAGGTCCACCGCCGCCGCCAGCACGGTTATCCAGCTCGCTGGCAATCATGGTGTCGGTGGCCGCTGACGAACCGGAGGTGGTCCACAAGCGGTTACTGGAATCTCTGTCGTAACGGGTCAGACCCAATTGGGCGCCAAGCTCACGGGAGAAGTCATCACTGACAATCACGATTCTCGATTCGATCAGTACCTGCTTCACAGGGATATCCAGCACCTCGACCAGGCGACGGATTTCCATCAACCGTTCTGAAGTATCCTGGGCAAGCAGGGTGTTGGTGCGCTCGTCCACCGCGATGCTTCCGCGATCAGACAACAGGGCGCCACCCTCACCACCGCGAATCAACTCGGCAATGTCAGTCGCCTTTGCGTAGTTCACCTGGATGAATTCTGACCTCAGGGGAATAAGCTCATCCATGTCCTTGAGATTTTCCAGCGCTGCGCGTTCGCGAGCTGCGAGCTCATCAGCCGGCGCGACAATCACGACATTTTCGTTGCGACGCATGTCCAAACCCTTGGTCTGCATGACAATATCAAGAGCCTGGTCCCAGGGAACATTATGCAAGCGCAGGGTCACGTTGCCCTGAACGGTATCACTGACGACGATGTTCAAGCCGCTCATATCAGCCAGCAGCTGCAGTACGGCACGCACTTCGATGTCCTGGAAGTTCAATGTCAGGCGATCGCCGACGTAGGTCTTGTCCTGGCCAAACGGGTCAATGCTTTCCTTCTTAGCGGCCTTTTCCCGAATCTCTACCGAAAACAGGTTATCGGACTGGTAAGCCATCTGTTCATAATCACCAGAGGCATTAATGATCAGACGTGCGTTACCGCCCACGGAAATTGCGTCAACTGTGGTCACCGGCGTGGCAAAATCCACCACGTCCATTCTGCGCATCAATTCTTTCGGAAGATTGATGTCCGCCAGTTCAACGATGATCTGGTCGCCCTGCTCACGCAGGTCAATCACGGTGCCAGGATCAGTCAGGGTAATCAGCAGGCGTCCAGCGCCATCCTCACCACGGCGGAAATCGATATCTGAAATGCTGCGTCCGGCTGCAGCGACTCGTGAGCTGGTTGCAGGTCGGGAAGCCTGGGTACCACCTGAGAACGCTACCTGGGAGCCAGCACTTGCATTGCTGCCTACCCGGACAAAAACACTGCTGCCCACCACACGGGTCTCGTAAGGCACCATGCTGGACAGATTCACGACAACGCGGGTTCGGCCATTGGCCTCGGCTGCCACGACACTGCCCACAGCACCCATACCTACATTGGTGCGACGAGATGCCAGGGCAAGACTGGTGTCCGACAGGTCCATGGAAATTCTGGCAGGACTGTCAATCGTAAAGCTCATCGGCTCTGGCGCGGGGCCGCTTAGCTTGAATTCAAGCTCGACCTCATCACCTGGCAGAGCCTGAGCTTCTATGCTCTGTAATTGCCTCGACGAATGGTCCGCCGCCAGTACTGCAGGCGCGCTTAACCAGGAGAACAGGAGCATCAGCATTCCCGCCGCCTTGATCATCACGTTTGCACTGCTTTGCAAAGATTCCCGAATCATTACCATTCTCCCTGGGGCTTTATTCAGAAAGCGCCACTGCTGCCGGGCGCTCGAGGAATCCGCCCATACCATCCGAAATAATTTCAATCAGAGCTACCTCTGACTGCGAAATTGTCACTATGCGGCCATCGTTCTGGCCCAGGTGATTACCTGTCTGAACCTGGTGAATCAGGCCGTCTGGATCCCTGATCAAGCCGTAGCTCTGACCGCCACGCTCAATGGTTCCCACCATGCTGAGGGTATCCAGCGGATAACGCTCAAGGAACTCCCGGCGCCTGTTCGCATCGGGCCGCACGCCGCCTTTACCCGAGGCATCAGCTGCCGAGTACGGGGAAAAAGGGGGCCGCAAATTTTTTGCCTCATAAATGAAGCGTTCTTGAGGCTGAATCTGCGGAAGTGGATCAATGCGTCCACCAGGACGCGCCTTGATGGCTTTGATCTCATCCTCCAGGTCAGCGTAATTTCCGCCGCAACCGCCTGCGAATCCTACTGTGGCGAGCAACAGGGCAAATGCCAGGTGTTTAGTGCGCATCAACTTCCTGCCTCCTCGTCATCATCCAGATAGCGATAAGTCTTGGCGGTAACATTTAGTACCAGGTCTTCGCTATCGGCGAGCTTGGTGATTTCCGCATCATGCAGGGTCACGATTCGCGGCAGTCCCGCGATATCGCTCACAAACTTGCCCAGTTCGTGATAACCGCCGACCAGGCGAATACGGATCGGCAATTCGGCGTAAAACTCTTTGCGAATCTCACCCACTGGCTGGAACAACTCCTCATCCAAACCTGCGGCAAGTCCGGTCTGCGAAATATCCACCAGCAAGCTGGGAACCTCGGTCTTGCCCGGTAACTGGCGAAGCATGGTACCGAAAGAAGACTCGATCTCCGCAAGCTGTGCCTTGTAAGCCTCCAGGTTGGCCGCCTTGGTCTGCTTCTGTTTGAAGCCGGCCATCAAGGTGACTTCTTCCTGCTGGGCTTGCTCCAGGACGAGAATCTGGTCCTTGTAAACAAACTGGTAAGTGCCGCCTATTGCGACCACCAGGAAAATAATGCCAATCAGGCCGTAGCGGAAAGCCGCCGGCCAGCGACCGATATCATTAACATCCAGGGCACGCAATTGCTCAAGGAAATCGTTCATTGCACGCCTCCTTCGTCATCATGCACAACGAGCGTCTGTTGGGCCATGATCGTAAATTCGCTTACCCGACGCTTGTCCACTTCCTTGGCTTCCACAACCTGGAGTGTGGGGTTCTGCATGGAATCCGAGGCATCGATGTTGCGCATCAGGCTTGAAACCCGGGTGCTGGATTCAGCGCGCCCTTTTATTTCAAGGTTGCTGCCGGTTTGTTTGATCGAGGTCAGGTACACGCCTTCTGGCAAGGTTCGCACGATCTGGTCGAACAGCTTGACCGCCTCGGGGCGGCTACGCTGCAGCTGCTCGATGATATTCATCCGGGCAAGCAAGCGATCCTTTTTCGCCTCGAGATCTCGAATCTGCGCGATCTGCAGGTCAAGGGCCGCGATCTCTTTCTTGAGAATGCCGTTACGTGCGCCCTGGTGCTCAATCATTGAATTGAACACCTGGTTGGTGAAAAACATCACCAAGACTCCGAATACAACAGCTACTCCCGCAGAAATCAGGAAGTCTTTTTGCCGCTGCAGTCGCAGCTCGTCACGCCAGGGTAATAGGTTAATCCGGGGCATATCAGTCAAAGCTCCTCAATGCCAGGCCTAGGGCCGTCAGGAGAGCGGTCGCGTCTTTTTTCACACCCTGGGATTTCGCCCGGGAAGATATCTTCATCTGCCCCAGGGGATCTCCGATCACGGTAGGAATGCCGACACGGCTGGCAATCAATTCATCAACACCGGGAATGTTGGCGCAGCCGCCACACACGATGATCTGATCCGGCTGTTCACGTCCGCCACCTGCAGCCAGGAAAAACTGCAAGGACCTGCTGACCTGCTGGCACATGTCATCAATGAACGGATCAAGAACTTCCGGCTCGAAATTACTGGGCAGCCCGCCTTCTTTCTTGGCTCTGCCGGCGTCTTCCATGCTCAGCCCGTAGGTGCGCATGATTTCTTCGGTCAGCTGCTGACCGCCGAAAGCAAAATCCCGGGTATAAATAACTTTCATATTGCGCAAGACACTAAAGGTCGTGCTGCTTGCGCCAAAATCCACCACCGCGACGGTGGCATTAACGCCCTGGTCCGGCATCTGGTGAGTGAGGAGTCGGCAGGCATTTTCGAGAGCGAAGGACTCGACGTCAATGACCCGCGCTTTCAGACCGGCGCTCTCTACCGCCGCCTGGCGCTGCTCAACATTCTCTGTTCGGGTGGCCACCAACAGCACATCCAGCATGTCCTCGTCCCTGGCGTTGTGTCCAATCACTTCAAAGTCGTGACGAACCTCTTCCATCGGGAAGGGAATATACTGGTCAGCCTGCAACTCCACCTGACCCTCGATGTCCGATTCGCTCAGGCTGGCTGGTAGCTGAATAACCTTGGTGATCGCAGCATCGCCACTAATGGCGACCGCCACATCGGTGGTTTTCGTGCCGGCGCGCTTGACTGCACGACGGATAGCCTCTGCTACGGATTCCGAATCAACAATGTTCTTCTCGTTGATCGCGTTAACTGGAGTCGGTTCTGCCGAGTAAGACTCGACACGGTATTGGTCACCGCTTTTCCCCAATTCGACCAGCTTCACCGAGGAGGTAGTTATGTCAAGCCCGAGCAGGGGCCTGCTTTTTGCGCCGAATAACACGTTTTTTCCTTCCCTAACGGTAGCTTGCAGTGCAAAGATAGTTCAGTACCTGAGCTTACGCAACTAACTGTATATCATTCAAAGTAGTCCGGTATATGTGATTCGCCTCACGTTATGGCAAAGACCGGTCAATTTTTCAGCCCAGATCAACAACATCTGGTCCTGCCAACCCTCCATCCAATCTGATACCTTATTCTTTCACACAGAGCCACGGACATTCATCCGCAGCCCCGCCAAAAATGTACAGGGTCTTTATCAGTGAGGCTGGCTTTTCAACCGCGGCCCCACTTGATTTGAGGTCGTACATGCTCCTCAAATTTCCCTGGCCTTCGTGTGAAATAATCTATGATTTCCTTGGGAAAATATGTTCTGTGCGATTAAATATGCATAATTCAGTTCCCTAAAAGCAAGAACCCAGGTCACAGTCCTGCAATGAAGCTTTACCAGAAGATCCTTTACACCGGCCTGGCAAGCGCAGTCACCCTCGGACTGCTTGGCCTTTTCACCGGAACCGCCGCCTATTTTTACCTGGAACCCGGACTTCCCGCTGTAGAGAGTCTGCGGGAGGTCCGGCTGCAAGTACCCTTGAGGGTCTACACCCGTGACGGTCGCCTTATCGCTGAATTCGGCGAAAAACGGCGCATTCCGGCCCGCCACGATGAAATCCCTCCCAAGCTGATCCAGGCCTTCCTGGCGGCGGAGGATGATCGGTTTTTCGAACACCCGGGCGTGGATTACCAAGGCCTGGTTCGCGCGGCCTTCTTCCTCGTGGTAACCGGCGAGCGCAGACAGGGCGGTGGCACCATTACCATGCAGTTGGCGCGTAACTTCTTCCTGACTCCTGAAAAAACTTATGTCCGCAAGATGAGGGAAATATTCCTGGCACTGCGGATTGAGGGCGAACTGAGCAAGCAGGAAATCCTCACCCTGTATCTGAACAAGATCTTCCTGGGTCAGAGGGCCTATGGGGTGGCCGCCGCGGCAGAGGTCTTCTATGGCAAAAGCCTGGAAAAACTTAGCCTGGCAGAAATCGCGACTATTGCCGGGCTGCCCACCGCGCCGTCTCGAAACAACCCTATTACCAGCCCGGCCGGTGCGGAAGCGCGCAAGGAGTATGTGCTACGCCGCATGCTGGAACTGAAATATATTTCCCGGGAAGACTACGACGAAGCCATGGCGGAACGCCCCCGGGCATCACTGCATGGAGCCAATATCGAGACTGAAGCGCCTTATGTCGCCGAAATGGTCCGCAGTGACATGCTCGAAAAGTACGGTCGCGAGGCCTATACCGAGGGTTACCTGGTCACCACCACACTGGACAGCCGCCTGCAGACTGCCGCCAACCGTGCGGTCAGGCAGGCGCTTCTGGAATATGACCGCCGGCACGGTTATCGAGGCCCCATCGGACAGGTCAGTCTTTCCCTGGAACACCCCGAACAGGAACTGGAAGGGCTGTTGGACCCCTATCGGGAAACCTCCAACCTGGTCCCGGGAGTGGTGACCGGGGTCGAGGACAAGGCCGCCCGGGTTTATCTGGGCGGACTCGGTGAAGTCACTGTTACCTGGCCCGGGCTCGCCTGGGCAAGGCCGTTCATTGATGAAAATGCCACCGGCCCGGCACCGGAGACCGCCGCCCAGGTGGTGGCGGTCGGGGATATCGTTCGCTTGATGCAAATGGCTGACGGCAGCTGGCAACTCGGCCAACTGCCCGAGGCACAGGCCAGCCTGGTGGCCATGGACCCCAGGGACGGCGCTGTGTCCGCACTGGTCGGCGGCTACGACTACTACCAAAGCAAGTACAACAGGGCGACCCAGGCACAACGCCAACCGGGTTCGTCTTTTAAACCCTTCATCTATTCTGCTGCGCTGGAAAACGGATTCACCACGGCCAGCATTATTAACGACGCCCCCGTTGTGTTCGAGGACGCCACCCTGGAAGGATCCTGGCGGCCCGAGAATTACAGCGGTCGCTTCTTCGGTCCCACCCGTATGCGTGAAGCACTGGTGCGCTCCAGGAACATGGTCTCCATCCGGCTGCTCCGGGCCGTGGGCATCAGCAAGACCCTGCGACATGTCGAGGCTTTTGGATTCAAGCGATCCGAGCTGCCCAGGGACCTGTCACTGGCGCTGGGCAGCGCCAACCTGACTCCCCTTCAGATGGCCTCGGGTTACTCGGTGCTTGCCAGTGGTGGCTACCGCACAGAGCCTTACTACACCCAGCGAGTACAACTTGTTGCCGGGGACATCATATTTGAGGCCAACCCCATGGTGGTCTGCCCGGGCTGCACCGAATCGCCCGTCACCGAGTCGCCGTCGAGCGAGGTAGACCAGACCGCAGAAACCAGTGCCGCAGCCGACCAGCCACCAGCCACTATCAATGACGACTTCGGGCTGTTTCCTGAACCTGGCACCGAACCGGAAAGAGCCCCGATTGAGCAGCCCGTTGAGGTAGAGGGAAACCATCTGGAAACCAGCGTGGTTGCCGAGGACTACGCAGACCAGGGACTGGTAAACATGGCCCCCCTGACGGTGGACCCCCAGAATGTATAC
>JAOTSW010000296.1 GCA_029864735.1 Chromatiales bacterium
TCATCCATTTTGTTTAGTTGTCTCTTGGGCAAGGTGATTTAAACCTCGCTCCTCGCCAGGTCATGAGCGCAGCCAGCCGCTAATTCCCGCCGATAAAGCTCTCTGCCGCAGTATTCCGTGGAATCATCCTGGTATTGAGGTCTCCGTATCGATCCGGGCAAGCCGTTGTCCCTTCCTACGTGGTTGCGCAAATACTATAAATAACAGCATATGGTCGCCATGTCGCAAATGGATAAATGGCGGTGCGCCCATATTTGGAAAACTCTTCGAAGTTGCCAGATTTGGGTGTTTATTACGTATAGAAATTTGAATCTATCCCTAGTCTAATTACAGATGCATCAGGCGTTGTGGGAATTAAAGACCAAAAGCAGCGCTTACGAGTTTACATAATGAGTGCTTTGTGAGACCTTGCGTCAACAGGGCATTAGGCGACCAAGATCGTTGCCCACATTGGTTATGACCTAAACACTGGGAGATTCAGTCGGGATGGGTTCGGACGATAGCCTACACAGGCTCCGGGGAGCGCTGATTGCTCTGCCGCGAGCCCACAAGACTGCCGTGTTGCTCCTGGCCGACCTGGCCGGCTTTTTTCTATGTGGCCTGGTTGCCTTCTGGCTTGTTTTCGCCTCGGGAGAGGATCTGCATAATGCGTTTGCCGTTGCCCTGTTAGTCAGCGGGATTTCCCTGGTCGTTGGTTGGGTGTTTGGCTTTTACGAGTCGATCGTTCGCTTTATGGATGACGAATTGCTGGTTGTCATCTGCGTGATGACAACGGTAACTGCCGTGTTGGGTGCCGGCATCGCCTTTTCCCTGGGCTTGGAACTGCATCCTCTTCGCTGGGGCCTGACTTATGCAACCCTGGCGTTGTTCTACAGCGTAATCAGTCGAAAATTTGCCAGCCGCTTCCTGAGAATTCAGAGCCGTTTCGCTGTCTGTAAAAATGTAGTTATCTACGGCGCCGGTACCGCCGGGGCCATGCTGGCAAAGCAACTGCGCGATCACTCAAGCTATTGGGTGGCTGCATTCATTGACGATGATCACAGGCGCCAAGGCTCCCGGGTGGGACGGTTGCCCATCTATCCCCCGGATATGCTGGGCACGTTGGCAGAGAAACATGACCTGTCCACAGTGTTGTTGGCCTTGCCGAGTGTTTCCAGGGCGAGGCGTCGGGAAATTATTTCCGGCCTGTCTGAGTATTCTCTGGAATTGCGGTCCATGCCCAATGTTGCCGACCTGGTATCGGGTAAGGCGCAAGTGGATGACTTGCAACCAGTAAGCGTGGAAGACCTGCTTGGCCGTGAGGCGGTGCCGCCGAACGAGGCCTTGCTTGCCGCTTCAATTAAGGACAAGTCGGTGATGATTACCGGCGCCGGTGGATCCATTGGCTCCGAGTTGTGTCGCCAGGCCTTGTTGCAGAATCCCTCGAGGCTGGTCCTGTTTGAACGCTCCGAGCCCGCACTGTACGAGATCGAGCAGGAACTGATTACCCTGCAGGCCGAGAAGAATATTGACTGCCCGGTCGTCGCATTGATTGGTGATGTGGCGGATCGTGTGCGAGTGCTGGAAGTGTTGCAAACCTTTGACGTGGACACGGTGTATCACGCCGCCGCTTACAAGCACGTGCCGCTGGTGGAGTTGAACGTACTCGAGGGCGCCCGGAATAATATCCTGGGGACCTGGAACACGGCCTGCGCGGCGGTACACGCGGGGGTCAGTACCTTTGTCCTTATCTCCACCGACAAGGCGGTAAGCCCCACCAACTTCATGGGCGCGTCCAAGCGCTTCGCCGAGCTGTGCCTGCAGGCGATGCAGGAAGAAACCGAGACCACCAAGTTCTGCATGGTGCGCTTTGGCAACGTGCTGGAGTCTTCGGGGTCGGTGATTCCCCGGTTCCGGCGACAGATTCGCGCCGGTGGTCCGGTCACCGTTACCCACAGGGACATTATTCGTTACTTCATGACCATTCCCGAGGCGACCCAGTTGGTGATGCAGGCTGCATCCATGGAAAGCTCCGGGGATGTATTCGTGCTGGATATGGGCTCGCCCATCAAGATCGACACCCTGGCGCGGCAGATGATCAAGCTAAGCGGCTTGACCATCAAGAGCGATAGCAGACCTGATGGTGATATCGAAATCGTGTACACCGGCCTGCGTCCAGCAGAGAAGCTGTATGAGGAATTGCTGATCGGCAATGATGTGAGCGGCACCGAGCATGCCCGGATCATGCGGGCCAACGAGGAATCCATTCCCTTCGAGGAATTTGCCGCCCGGATCAAGGAACTGGAGTTCCTGATTAAGGGCCGCGACTGCCACCTGGTGA
>JAOTSW010000132.1 GCA_029864735.1 Chromatiales bacterium
TTCGGGCTGCAGCGGAAGGTGCAGCATGACCTCCATCCCTTTCGCATGGGCTCCCTCGGCAAACTCCCTGCCAAAAGGCGTGTGAGGAAGAATAGACAGGGTGACCGCCCCGGGCAGCGCCAGGGCGCGCCGACCTTCCAGGTGTCGATAACCCAGGTCATCAATGATGATGGCAACGGTTGGCTTTTCCGGGCGCATGAGCGAAACCGCCATCTCAGAACGAACCGGCGAGGCGATGAGCAGCATTGCCGCCATCCATAGCAGCATCGGTAATTTCAACGTCAGCTTCACGGAGCCTTACTTTGCAGTATGGTTTTTTGTTCTTTGATGGTCTTCAAGGCGACGGCCAGGGCCGGGTCATCTTCTGCGATCGGAATGCCGGAAGGCGTGATGACCGTGCTGTCACCCACTTCGCGCAGCACCTCCACGTCCGGATCAATTCCTACTTCATGTATCGAACGGCCCGAGGGTGTGAAATATCGGGAAGTGGTCAGCTTGATGGCGCGCCCGTTAGACAGGGGCATCACCGTCTGAACGGAGCCCTTGCCGAAGGTGTGGCTACCCACCAGCAACGCCCTCCCGTGATCCTGCAATGCGCCGGCGACAATTTCCGAGGCTGACGCGGAGCCGCTGTTGACCAGGACCACCATGGGGCTTCCGTCCAGCGCATCACCGGGCTGGGCGTTCATGCTGAATCTCGCGTCATTCACCCGACCGTCGGCGCTTACGATCAAGCCGGTCTCGAGGAATATGTCCGAGACCTCCACCGCAGCATCCAGCAAGCCGCCCGGGTTGTTGCGCAGATCCAGGATCAGGCCTTGCAGCGCGCCACTGTTTTCCTTCTTCAAACGAAGCACTGCGCGCTCCAGGTCGCGACCCGTGGTTTCTGAAAAATGGGTAACCCGAATGTATCCCATGCCCGGCTCCAGGGTCCGGGCCTTGACCGAAGCAACCTGTATCAATTCGCGGGTCAGGGTCAGGCTGAATGTTGTGCCATCCCCGGGACGGTGCACGCCCAGTACCACGCTGGTACCGTCCTTGCCCCTCATCCGGGAAATCGTGTCCTCGAGACTGTCTGGATCTATGGGTGCGCCGTCCACACTGAGGATCACATCCCCCGACACAATGCCGGCCCGAAAAGCAGGGCTGTCTTCAATCGGCGAGACGATAACAACCTGCTTGTCTTCCAGCACCACTTCTATTCCCACGCCGGAGTAGGCGCCAGCGGTGCTGATCCGGACTTCCCGGTATTCATCCGGGTCCAGAAATGCGGAGTGGGGATCCAGGCTGGAAACCATTCCGCGAATGGCGTCCTCGATCAGGCGGTGCTCATCCACGTCGTCGACGTAATCGGCCCTGACCAGCTCCAGCACCTCCACCAGCATGCGCACATCCTCGGTGGGCAGGGACTGGGTCTTTTCAGCCGCCGCTTCCCGGTCCGCACGGACCGCCGTGCCCACAGACAGCATCAGGCCGAGAGCGATGCCCACCGCAAGTACCAGCACGCTACGGATGCGAAATGACATGAGCTGTTCCTTAAGAATCTAGTCAAACGATAGCATAGCGCCGCTGGCTGAACAGCCCGGCGGCGTGGGTCAGCGCCCGGACAGCGCCTTGGCAAACCAGCGGTGGGGGTTCTCGGAGCTCTTTCCCTTGCGAATCTCGAAATACAGCGCCGAATCCGCCCGACCACCACTGTCACCCGCGGTGGCCAGCACATCTCCCGGGGCAACCCAGTCCCCGGCGGAGATATACAGGGTGTCATTGTGCCCGTACAGGCTCATATAGCCGTCACCGTGGTCCAGTATCACCAATAAACCCATTCCCGGAAGCCAGTCAGCGTATGCCACCCGCCCATGATAGATAGCGCGGATCTCGGAGCCCCGACGGGTTTCGACCAGCACGCCTTGCCACTTTAATCGCTTACCGGCCCTGGGCTGGCCAAAATCCGCTAGCAGTCGACCTGACACTGGCCAGGCCAATTTTCCGCGCAATTTGGCAAATGGCTCCTGGGCCTGGACGGGAAAATCGCGCAATGCGCTGCGCAATTCTTCCACCAGCTCCTCAAGCACCCTGGCCTGGTCCTCCAGCTGGGACACCTGGTTTCCCTTGGATGCCAGCTCCGAATCCAGCTTGGCCACGGCCTGGCGGCGTTCCGCCCTGGCCTGCTCAAGTCGGGCGACTTCCTTTTCCCGCTCTTCCTGGAGGCCGCTCAACCGCGAAATCTCCGCCTCCAGTTGCTCATCCAGTTCCTGCAATTCCCTGATCTGCCCTGAGACCCGGTCGATGGTCTGCGCTCGCATCTGATTGAAGTAGTCGTAATAAACCATCATGCGGCCAAGTTTCGCGGGATCTTCCTGATTGAGGAGCAGTTTCAGGCGCTCTTCCCGCCCGGCCACGTAGGCTGCCCGCACCTGGCCGGCCAGGGCCTCACGCTCGGCCCCCACCTGCCCCAACAACGCCTTTCGCTGGGTGGAGAGCTGATCACGCCGTGCCTGGCTGTTGTTTCGTTCGGCGGTAATTTCACGCAGCCGGCGATTAATCAGGCTAATTTGCTGCTCAGCCTCCTGCACGACGGCCTGGACCTGGCTACGCTTGCGGGTATTGCGGTCAATATCCTGTTTCAGGGACTGGATGCGCTCGCGCAGCTCTGTCAGCTGCTTCTCTCGATCGCCCGACGCCCCGGCCGGTCCCGCGGCAAAGCAGGCCAGCAAGGCCAACATGGCCAGAATATGGAAAAACCGTACCCTCATGGGCAGCAGAGTGTAGGCCATTTCGGCCGCCACTCAAGCCATAGCTCGTTCAGGGCCCCCGGATTCGATATAATGCGCGCCCCTCTAACCAAGGTTTACCCAAGACATGGACCAGATTATCCAGTTCGCGACAGCCCATCCCCTGTTATCAGTCTCCGCCATCTCCGTGACCCTGATGGCTCTCTTCTACGAGATTCGCCTGAAATCCCAGGGAACCAGCGATGTACAGGGCGCGGAAGGCGTACGCCTGATCAACCAGGGAGCGCTTGTCCTGGACGTGCGTAATCGAGAGCAATTCAATGCCGGGCACATTATTAACGCCAGGAATATCGAGCCCGATCAGCTGGATTCAAAGATTGAAGCCTTGAAAAGCGACCTGGCCAAACCCATTGTTGTTTGCTGCGAGAGCGGCATTAGCAGTGGACGTATCGCCGCAAGACTGCGCAAGGAAGGGTTCGCACAGGTGTATAACCTCAAGGGCGGACTGGCCGCGTGGCGCAGCGAAAACTACCCTCTGGAAAAGAAAAGCTCGTCTAGGAAAAGCTAATGAATAATCCGGTTACCATGTACACCAGCGCCTGGTGTGGCTATTGCCACCGGGCACGAGTCCTGTTGCAGACCAAGGGCGTGGAAATTGAAGAACTCGTGATCGACGGAAATCCCGAATTGCGCAATGAAATGATTGATCGTACTGGTAGGCACACGGTGCCCCAGATTTTCGTTGGTGACCTGCATATTGGCGGTTCCAATGAATTGGGAGAACTGGAGCGCATGGGTAAACTGGATGCTTTGCTGGCTGCCGACACCTCGGCCGCCTGATTTTTTATTTTTACGACAACACTCTAGGGACTTGAACAATGACTGAAGAGAACAACACCGCCGCAGCCGGCGCCACCGAGGCCAGAGGGCCCCAGCTGTCACTACAGCGCTTCTACCTTAAAGATTGCTCGTTCGAGTCACCCAACCCCGTCGAGTCTTTCCAGGGCATGGCCGAGTGGAAGCCCCAGATGAACCTGAACCTTTCCAGCACCAACTCAGCAATCGGCGAGAACGCCAGGGAAGTCGTGCTGAAGGTCGAGGTCGAGGTGAAACAGGACGACAAGACCATCTACCTGGTGGAAATCCAGCAGGCAGGCGTGTTCCTGATCAGCGGCATTGAAGGCGAGGATCTGAAACAGATTCTTGCCAGTTACTGTCCGTCCCTGCTATACCCCTACGCTCGTGAAGCGGTTTCCGACATGGTTTCCAAGGGTGGTTTCCCCCAGTTGCTGCTGCAGCCGGTAAACTTTGATCGCCTGTACCAGCAAGCCAGGGAATCCGAAGCGGCCGCCGCCCCCACCGAAGGGAATGCCTGATTAACAGTCAGCCAAAATCGTCCATCCTGGTCATCGGCGCCGGTTCCTGGGGAACCGCGCTGGCGATTCAGTTCGGCCGCACCGGCAGACATACCCTGCTCTGGGGGCGTGCCGCGGACCATCCCGAACTGCTGGCAGAGCATAGGGAGAACCGGCACTACCTCCCGGGAGCCATGTTCCCCGAGTCCCTGGAAGTGGAGCCGGACCTGGTCGCCGGGCTCGCTCGTGCGCGTGATGTGCTGGTCAGCGTGCCCAGCCATGCGTTTCGGGAAATACTCGAGGCCATCCAGCCTCACCTGAGATCCGACGCGCGACTGGCCTGGGCAACCAAGGGCTTTGAGCTGGATACTGGCAAGCTGCCTCACCAGGTGGCCGGTGAGATCTTCGGGTCCAGCCGTCCCCTGGCGGTACTTTCCGGACCGACGTTCGCAAAGGAAGTCGGGGCTGGGCTGCCCACGGCGCTGACCGTTGCCGCCACCGACCCGGAGTTCGCCAGGGAACTGGCCAAGGATATTTCCAGTGAGAATTTCCGCGCATACACCACTGACGACCTGGTGGGGGTGGAAGTCGGCGGTGCAGTCAAGAACGTCCTGGCCATCGGCGCCGGCATTTGTGACGGCCTGGGCTATGGCGCGAATACCCGCATCGCCATGATCAATCGCGGCCTGGTGGAGATGACCCGCCTGGGTATCGCCCTGGGCGCGAACAAGGATACCTTCATGGGGCTGGCCGGCATGGGCGACCTGGTGCTTACCTGCACCGACAACCTGTCACGCAACCGGCGCATGGGCCTCGCACTGGCATCGGGAAAGGGTATCGAGGAAGCCCAGAAAGAAATCGGCCAGGTCGTGGAAGGCGTGCTCGCCGCCAAGGCAGTATGGAGCGTATCGCGCAAGCTGAACGTTGACATGCCGATTTGCGAACAGATATATCTGATTCTGTATGAGAATAAAGCCCCACAAGCGGCTGTTGAGGCATTGATGGGCCGCGAGTTGCGTCAGGAATAAGGCGTTCTTTTCAGAATATCCCCGACTGCGCATCTTTTGCCGCCGGGATGCGTAGGCCGGCGCCGCAAACGCCAACACTGGAAGTCGGTATATGTTCAGCCACCTGTCCCTGGAAAACCTGCGGGGAAACCTGTTTGGAGGCTTGACCGCGGGCGTCGTCGCCCTTCCCCTGGCACTGGCATTTGGCGTGGCTTCCGGCGCCGGACCCGTAGCGGGCCTCTACGGCGCCATCATGGTCGGGTTTTTCGCTTCCTTGTTTGGCGGCACACCGGCCCAGATCTCCGGCCCCACCGGACCCATGACCATCGTCTTTGCATCGGTCTTCGTCCAGTTCTCGCATGCGCCGAGCATCGCCTTTACCGTGGTCATGCTGGGCGGCCTGTTCCAGATCGGTTTCGGCTTCGCCAGGCTGGGGCGCTACATTAACCTGATTCCCTACCCGGTTGTTTCGGGTTTCATGAGTGGCATCGGCTGCATCCTGATCATCATGCAACTGGACCATATGGTCGGACACCCGGCGACCTCAAGCATTGTCGAGGCCCTGATAGCCGCGCTGGGGATATTCCAGCAACCCAACTACGACGCTGTGATCATCGGCCTGGTGTCACTGGCCATCTGTCTGTTCACTCCCGGCAGGGTCTCCCGCGTCGTGCCCTCTCCGCTGATGGCGCTGATCGTCGGCACCCTCATGGTCATGTCAGGAATGGACCAGGCACCGGTTATCGGGGACATACCTACCGGACTGCCCGAGCTGTACTGGCCCACTTTCAGCTCCACCTTGCTGGGACAGATGATTTTCTCCGGACTGGTACTGGCCGTACTGGGGTCCATCGACAGCCTGCTCACCTCGGTGGTGGCGGATAACGCCACCGGCACTTTCCACGATTCCGACAAGGAACTCATCGGACAGGGCGTGGGCAACCTGGCATCGGGACTGGTGGGGGGCATTCCCGGGGCCGGCGCAACCATCCGCACGGTCAGCAACATTCGGGCCGGCGGCAGCAGCCCTGTTTCGGGCATGGTTCACGCCATGCTTCTGCTGGCAGTGGTTTTAGGCCTGGGACAGTACGCAGGAAAAATCCCCTACGCCGCGCTGGCTGGCGTACTGATCAAGGTCGGCATTGACGTCATCGACTGGCCATACCTTCGTCGACTGCGACACTCTCCCTTGTCCGGCACCGCCCTGATGCTGGTCGTGCTCACCCTGACCGTGCTGACCAACGTGATCACCGCTGTCGCCGCCGGGATGGTGATGGCCAGCCTCCGCTTCGTGAAAGAAATGGCGGACCTGCAATTGGAGTCCATCAAGCACTACAGCGCCAGCACCGAGAATTCAGCCCTCACTGCCAGCGAAGCCCAGCTGCTACAGGATTGCAAGGGCCGGGCGCTATTGCTGCACTTCATCGGCCCCCTGACCTTTGGGGCCGCCAATGGCGTGGTCCGGCGAGCCGCCACGCTGGATCCTCACGATGTACTGATCCTGGACCTTAGCGACGTACCCAGCATCGACCTTAGCGCGGCCATGGCCCTTGAAAGCATTATTCGGGGCAGTCGCAGTCGCAATGAGGACGTCATCCTGGTCGGTCTGAACTGGCGGGTTGCACGACTGTTCAGCCAAATGAAAATTATTGAACTGGTCAGGGAAACCCATCGGGTTGATACCCGGTTCGGTGGCCTGGAACTGGCCGCTCAAATTATCTCTTCTAAAGACGCGCCCGGCGCTTGAGTCACAACTAGCTGCTGCCAGTAAAGCCCTGTTGCCGCCAGGCCTCATACAAAACGATGGCTGCGGCATTGGAGAGATTAAGGCTACGATTATCCGGCATCAGAGGAATTCGCAAACGCTGTTCCGGTGGTAGAGAATCTAATAACTCCTGGGGAAGCCCACGGGTTTCGGGGCCTAATAACAAGGCGTCTCCGGGAACAAAAGCAACCTGGTCGTATCGCTGACCGCCCCGGGTAGACAGGGCAAAAACCCGCGGATGGCCCAGGCTTTCCAGGCAACTTTCCAGGTCCGGGTGTTCAATCACGTGGGCCATTTGGTGATAATCCAGCCCGGCCCGCTTTACCCTGGACGCGCTGAGTTCGAAACCAAGAGGGTGAACAAGGTGCAAGGTCGCGCCCGAATTGGCGCAAAGGCGTATCATGTTGCCGGTG
>JAOTSW010000297.1 GCA_029864735.1 Chromatiales bacterium
CCTTGCCACCGCGGACATAGTCCACCGCCACGCCTGGGCGGTTGCCCGGAAGATTCACGTTGCGGGTTTGGACCGCCGTGGCGTTCAGGCGAATGCGAACCGGCTGGCCTGACTGGTCCAGCCTTGCGTAATCGAAATTGGCGCAGACGATGTCTTGCATGCTGTTGCCCGGGGCGGCGGCTGGCACCATGGAGCGTACCAGCATCCGTGCGATCGAAGCATTGCCGTCCGGAAACATGGCGAAGCCCTCGTCTGACTCTCCCGTCAGTTCAGCAGCCAGGGCGCCAATTGCGTGATATCCCGGCAATCTTGTTTCCAGGCAATTGGCCACGTCCAGTGCGTCTATACCTACGCCCCAAAGCCCGTGGGGGACCTGCTGAAGTACACGTGCCGCAGACCGCGTCACGCCACCCCGGGTGGTGATGAAGTCCAGGTAGCTGGTCTTGCGCAGGTAATGCAGTCGCCGGGTTTCATCCATGCCCGCCAGCAAGTCCTCTTTCCGGGTCAGGAAGCGCCTCAGCGAATCCCTGTCGGCGGCGGGCATGGGCAATTGGTCGATGACACCGAGCCATGATCTACGGGAGTCACCGGCCCACATTTTGAAGCCCCGAATCCGTGCCTCCTCGCCGAAGGTGGCCTTGTCCAGGTAAAGCATGGAATCCAGGGTTTTTCCAGGTGCAGAAAATCGAAAATCGAAACTCTCCGCCAGGCGGGGAATATCCACGCCCAGACCTGCCAGGAATTTCGAGACCTGTTTGCTGTAATGGGGGTATTCCAGGTTTATCGCGCCGCCCCACGCCAAGCGTGTCTGCCCCTGGTAGTGGAACTCGTTGCGCTTGGCGTGGCCGCCGAAATCGTCGTGATTGTCCAATACCAGGATTCGGGCATCGGTTCCGGCAAGTTCGGCGTATCGGTAGGCCGCGCTCAATCCGCTGATGCCGGCGCCCACCACAACCAGGTCGTAATATTCCTCCAGCACTGAAGGTGATGGCCAGCTCAGGTGGTTGCGGGCCCGGGCGTGGGCGACTTCGAAGCTGCCCTCGTGATTGCCGCGCAAACCGGTGAGGGTTGGTGGGTAATAGCCGCGCTTGTCCTGGGCGGCTCCGGCGGCATCACCGTTTGCGAGCCCCGTTCCCGGAAGCAGGCCTCCGGCCACGCTTGCTCCAATACCGTTGATAAAGTCCCTGCGCGAAATGGGCATGCCCATCCCCAGTTCCTTGTCTGAGCTTCTCATCGCTTCGTGTCCCCTGGGGTGTTTTTGTATGAACCATTTTGCACAAGTCTGCGGATAAGGGCATCCTCCGCATGGTCGGTTTCCAAACCAAGGCAGGGGACCGAGCTACAGTTTGGCGAAAGAGAACAGTTAGATGCGTAAGCTTTTAATGATTGTACTGGGACTGCTGGCGCTTTCCGGACCTCTGGGTGCAGCAGAGACGGAAGACGCATGGAAGTTAGAGGTCTTGCCCTACCTGTGGGTGGCCAGCCTTCAGGGTAACACCGGCGCAGGTGAGGCGGAGTCTCCGGCGGACCCGGGGTATTCATTTTTCAGCCTTGAAAATCTACATGGCGCGTTCATGGGCGCGATACGAACCAGCCGCGGGCACTGGAGTTGGCAACTGGATACGCTTTATGTCGACTACCAGGACGATTTCGCCCGGGGTCCTCTGCAATCTCATGTGGGTGTGAGCGGGGGGTTTCTTGAGGTGGCCGCCGGGTATCGCCCGGACACCGACGGGAACCTGGAGTGGCTGGCAGGACTTCGAAATGTGTCGTTTACCACCGAGGTCAGGTTGACGCCCGGACCCCGGGGCAGAGTGGACAAGACCTGGCTGGATCCCTTTGTCGGACTGAGCTATCGCTACCCCCTGTCCCGGAACTGGGCGCTCAGGGCACGGGCTGATGTAGGGGGCATGAATCCCTCGGCCAGGATGTCAATCAACGGCATGCTGGCGATGGAATATGGGTTTAGCGACCGTGTGCAGGCCCTGGCGGGTTACCGCTACCTGGAACTGGATTTCCGGAGGGACGACTATTTACTGGATATCAGCGCCTCGGGTTTTGCGCTGGGTCTTGCCCTGCATTTCTAGATTGCAGCGGGAATCGGGTTCGCATTAAAAAAGCCGGCGGTATTCAGCCGGCTTTATTTAAGCGTCGAAAGTATGGGTAATTCCGGAAAATTATTACTCGAGGGAAATCCGGGCCCCGATGCCAACGCCCACAATGCTGTCGATCTTTTTCTCGATTTGAAAAAAATCCATGGCCGGCACGTCTCCTCGCTCCCCCGGCCGGATCAATAGCGCCCG
>JAOTSW010000298.1 GCA_029864735.1 Chromatiales bacterium
GTGCCTGTCCCCCTTTTATTAGCGGGTCGAGTAAATGATGCCGCCCTCACCACCACCCACGGACACGAAGCGGTTGGCGCCATAGGCCAGGCCCTTGGTGTCGTATAAGGAGCCGATGTAGAAGCTCTGCCAGGTTGCGCCATCATCGGAGGTGGCCACGGCGTTGGAGATTACCCCCGCCGCCACCAGGGTGGAGCCGGAGGAGGCGAGGCCCAGGAAGTTCGACGTGCTGGGTGAGTTCGCCTGGGACCAGTTCATGCCGTCGGGGCTGAAGAACAGGCGCCCCCCGATGCCCCCGGCAATGAACCGGTTGCCATCCCACAGCACGCACAAGGTGGTGGGTGATTCGGTACTGACAATGACTTCCACCCAGGTCAGTCCGTCCTGGGAGACCATCACTGCCGCCTCGTTGGGGAAGCTCTCAGCCATGGCCGAGGCCACAAACAACTGCCCTGACCAGGCAAGGCCAGAGATGGATCGGCCATTCTGGGGAAGGGTTGCATTCTCGGTCCAGGTCACGCCGTCAACCGAGGTCAGCATGTAGGCCGTGTTGGCGGGGTACTGGCTGCCCGCGGCCACATAGCGGGTGCCCGAGTAACTCACGTCGTGCAGCCAAGCGCCTTCCGGACCGGTGTGCAGGCTGCTCCAGCTGGTTCCGTTGGCCGAAGACAGGATGGTTCCCCCATCTCCCACGGCCAGGAATCGCGAGCCATCCCAGCTCACGCCGTTGAGTCGCTGTGTTGTTCCCGATGTACGGGCGGTCCAGGTGATGCCATCCGGCGAGCTCACGATCTTGCCCAGGTCACCCACCGCCACGAACAGCGACCCGTTCCATACCACGTCATGCAGTCCGGTGTTCAAACCCGCCGGTGTTCGATTCAGCCAGGTGGCGACATCTACCACCACCGACAGGTCCACGGACAAGTGATTCGACTCGTGTCCGGCCTCATCCACCAGCCAGACCTCGGAGGTGAACACACCCAGTTCGGTGGTCGCCACGATGAGCTCTCCCATCAGGGTGCCGGAGGTCATATTGATCGGCGGTAGCTCAAGGGTCTGGGTAGTGCCATCGGCCAGCCTGATGTAGGCCGTGGTGATATCCATGTCCGGGTCGGTGAAATCCACCATCGCGCTGATTTGGGTCGCGCCATCGCCATCCATGTAATACACGGAGTCCGGCGACAGGGATAGGTTGGAAATCCGCGGTGCAGTGCCCGCGGGAGTGCAGCAAGGCTCGCTGCCTCCGCCACCACCACATGCACTCAGCAAAAACAGGATAAGAAGAATGACAATTCTCACGGGACGCCACCTCCCCTTTATATGGAGTGTTTGTTTATAGATAGGCCTGCTTCGGCAATCTTCCTATCAGTACTTGACGCAAGAGCAATGGACCGCGGACAAGATTGAATTTGATCTGAAATCCACAGCGTCGAACCGCGGTGTTGAAATTTAATTAATTGGTGCCTGTCCCCCATTTTTTCAGGCTTTTTGGAATTGTTCTGGACGCGGTTAAGGTGCGTCAGGGATACTGTGCCGATGCGACAGAGCGGCAGTCCTGTAAATCACACCTTCGGTCCAAGAAGACCGTCTTTCGACCTTGCAAGCGCTCTCGCCCGAGATTGGCACGGCGGTAGCGCCTTCCGTACAGCCTGGTTCAATGCGTTGTCGATGATGTTGCCCCATGGCGAGCGGTTCTTCATCGATTCGGTTAATGACTTTCGCGACCAGATAGAAGACCCCAAGCTCAAATCCGATGTCCTGGCATTCCTGATGCAGGAATCCAACCACATGCATCAACATCAAGCGGTGAACCAGTTGCTTTGCGAGGTTCGCGGCTACGATATGCAGGCGATTGAAGGACCGATCCTCAAACGTGCCGAGTGGACCAAGAAAAGGGTGCCGGCAATTCGACGCCTTGCCGGTACCGCGGCGAACGAACACCTGACTGCGGTGCTTGTCGCGGACATGTTGCGGCACAAGGATACGTTTATCGATGCAGACCCGGATGTGGCGGAACTGTGGTACTGGCATGGCGTAGAGGAAATTGAACACAAATCGGTCGCGTTCGATGTCTACCAGGCTGTGGGCGGCACCTTGAAAGACCGTCGTATGGTGCAGATTTTCGGAACCGTCTTTTTCCTGAGCGGGACGTTTCGTATCGTGCGCCTGATGCTGAAACATGACGGCAAGCATTGGAGCCTGCGGGAGTGGTTGGACGGATTCCGGTTCCTGTTAGTCAAGCCTGGAATCCTAAGACGCGCCTTTATTCCCTACTTCCGATTTTTGAAGAAGGACTTCCAT